>CAWBCB010000050.1:0-6282 GCA_963787095.1 uncultured Cytophagales bacterium
AAATGCAGCACCGATGGAAAATCGGCAGCCAGCTTTTCATAAAAAGAAATGCATTCGCGCCAGCTCGTCGTCTGGTTTTGATTGCCTTTTTCGTAAGGTGTCAGGTAGTTATCGGATGGAGTGACTGGCATGATCGTCGGCGCCTTTCGCAGAATCGTTGCGCCGAGTTTAGCATTTCACTTAAGGCTACATACCGATTAGAGCCTGTTGCAGCGGGTAAAAAGTAATTCCGGCATTCGGGATTACTGCTGCTTGTGCAGGTCAACGCTGTCTAGTTGCAGGAATATTCATTACGGTATCCCGGCGCACTTCCACCTCAAGCAGTTGCTGCAAATTATCTTCATCAACAAACCATGGTAGCGGCAGGTTGTCAGGAACTATGGTGACGGTATGCTTGCCCACGGCAACACGAGTAAATTCAAATCTTCCCTGCTGATCGGTACGCACGGTATAACGACCATCGAGCAAAACGGTGATATTTGCAGCCGTTTGCTCTGTCGCCGAACGAACCTTATCGCCGTTTTCATCCAGAAAAATGGTACCGACTACCCGGCCTGAACCCGAATTGTTTGAACCGCCCAGAATGAATTTCGATTTGCCTGCATTGAAATCGTAACGGAGACTCAAATACATCGAACGGCTGCTGGGACGCAACAGGTTTTTCGCAAGGGGCGCCAAGTTATTTATTCCGATATGCGTTGGGGGGACCTTACGCTTTGCGCGGATATTATTCCAACCGGTTTCGTGGCGAAAAATATTACGTTGGTCAGTTAGAGACACGCTTTCCAATGTATAAGATATTTTCTGGCGTTGCCTTCTTTGATGCCGGGGATGTTACCGATCACGATTTTAGTAAACCGAAATACACATGCGGAATCGGACTACGTGTGGCACTAAGTGAAAACATAAAATTGCGTCTTGATTATGGAATAGCGAAAGATCAACAGGGTGTGTTTTTCACTTTCAGCGAAGCATTTTAAACAACTAACAATAAAATTAAACAGTAAAAGAGATGAAAAAGAATTTATTAGAAAGCTCCGCCAGCGAACAATTAATTGAACGAGTAAAAAAACTTACGCCAACAAATACCCAACGCTGGGGGGAAATGAACGCAACAGAGATGCTACTTCATTGCAATATTTGCAATAGACAGATTCTAGATGAAAGCAGGGGAGATGAAAAAACCTCAATTAAACAATACCTGTTGCGCATTTTAGCGCTTTACATTGCTCCTAATTTTAAGCGGGGAATTAAGAGTGAAGAGAGAAATATTACGAAAGGAAAAATAGACGATTCTCATTTCGAGGAACAGAAAAATGTATTTATCCAAATCATGAAAGATTTTCCGCATCACGTTAAGCCAATGACGCTAACACATCCTGCTTTTGGAAATATTTCCAGCGTTGAATGGGGTATTGCTGCCTACAAACACATGGATCATCATTTGCGGCAGTTTGGCGTTTAATTTTTTAGGTGAACTCAGGATGAAGCAACTAAGAGTTTCAGTACTATTTTATCTAAATACAAGTATATAGGTTCAAAGATTTTTTTAGTTCAGCTTCTTACTTGGTAAATATTAAAAGTTCTTGATTTTTTTTATTTTGGAGAAACTATTTGATCAACATGTTCACCGCATTTCATAAGGTTGTTAATCAGTTTGTGGATTTTTCTACCCGGGAAAAGGAAATACTCGAAAGTGCTTTCACGTTCAGACAAATCCCCAAAAAGTGTAAACTCGTATGTGCAGGCGAAGTGGCCACTGAACTGTATTTTATCAATAAGGGATTAATAAGGCTATATTATACAAAAGCGGAGGAAGAAATAACAGGTTTTATTTTTAAAGAGAACCTGTTTGCCAGCAGCTACGAAAGTTTTTTACGAAAGGTGCCCAGCATTCAAACTCTCGAAAGCCTGGAAGATTGCGAATTGTTGGTGATTACTTATGACAATCTGGAAAACCTTTATAAGGTTTTGCCCCAAATTAATATTCTCACCAGAAAAGTTGCCGAGCAGCGTTTCATAAACGGTCAACAAATATTATCCTCATTCCTTTTGGAAAGCCCTGAAGAAAGGTATAGGCAGTTTGAAATTCAGCATAAAGATTTGCTTCAACGCGTACCTCAAAATGTAATCGCCTCCTTCTTGGGAATTACACCCGTTTCCCTAAGCCGCATTCGAAAACGAATGCAAGATTATTAGTCAGTCTTTTTATTATCTTTTGTTAAGCATCATTTTTAAAATGGTTCCGTTTTCTAGTGTATGATGAACAAGAAAATAATAGTAACAGAAATTATTATCAACGCATCGGCCAGGCAGCTTTGGTCAGTTTTAACAGATCTTTCGGGTTATGAAAAATGGAATCCATTTATAATTAAGTCAGAAGGAGAGATTAAAGTCAAAGCAAAGCTTACCAATGTATTGCAAAGTGGCTCCGGAACCATAACGTTCAAACCCGTGGTGCAGCGGGTGGAGCCCATGGTTTATTTTGATTGGATCGGGAATCTCTTCTTGCCAGGAATTTTTGATGGCCATCATTATTTCCAAATCCAAGAGATTTCAGAAAATCAGGTGAAACTGATACACGGGGAAATATTTTCTGGTATCCTTTCCTCATTCATTTTACGAAAAATCCGGAATGATACACGATTAAACTTTGTAAAAATGAATCAAGCACTTAAGAATGAAGTTGAGAAAACAGGTAATCAGTAAATATATAGAGTCATGAAAAAACTACTATTCGTATTGACCTTTATGGGTAACGCTTTTTATTCATTAGCGCAAGAGCATACATCACTTATTGAGGTAGAAATTGATCCCATTGCATACGCATTAAAAGGATATTCAATACATGGAATTTATACAAAAAACAAAATCAGAACAGACCTTGGTTTTTTTGGTATCATGCAACCAGAAGGGTATGGTGGAAATGACGGATTTCAAGTGAAATCTCAGGGCTTCGGACTGAAGTTAAATTACCTCCTTAATGAAAATAAAACATGGTATGCCGGAATTGGAACGGGATACTCCAATAATATCATCAAGTTGAAAGAGAACAGCGAAACTCATGAACAAAAGATGGTAAGTGTAGGTGTGCATGTAGGGTATCGGTGGTTCGCTTTTAAAAAAGTGGATAATGTCTGGAAGAATCTTTACTTAACACCCTGGTTCAGCATTGACTACAACAAGCCTTTAAAGGAAGTGAATTTTAGTAGAACAGAATATAATCAAAAAGCCATTTCAATTTTCCCTACAGTTCACATTGGATATAAATTCAAATAGTAAATTCACGTGGCACCAAGGGAAAATTATTCACTACACCATTCGCAACATGTGTAAGTTGATAGTGATTAAATAAAATCACCCGTTGAGCCATAGGAGTAACTCCTATGTGAAATCGTAAATCAAGAAACAAATCTGTACGCTTGGGGATTATTGTTAGAATGAATTATGAAAAATGTCTTACTGGTGGACGATGACTCGATCTTCAACCTTTTGAACACTAAGGCAATTCAGCAGACAGGTATTCCTGTTGTTATCCACACTGCGGGGAATGGACAGGACGCTATCAGTCTTATAAATGAATATTTTCAGCACTCACGTAGCCTTCCCGAAATTATTCTACTTGATATAAATATGCCCAGCATGGATGGGTTTAGTTTTATTCAGGCCTTTAATCACCTTCCTATTCCAGGCATACGAGATGTAAAGATTGTGATGGTAACCAGTTCAGATAGTCCCAGGGATATTTCTCGTGCCAAAGAGCTAGGTATTAGTACGTTTCTTACCAAGCCTATCTCAGAAGCAGACATTCGGGGAATATTGATAAATTAAAATAGTATGTTTTTTACAAGTAAAGGAATTGCCTTATTACTAAGGATAAAAAAAGGGCTATTCGGTCCCCCCTCAAAGTTTAAGGTTGGCGATACCGTGCAGTTAAAGAATGGCGGTTATTTGATGGTAGTGGTAGAGGTGTGTAGCTATCGAAATATGAAGCAATGCCTATTGTATTGTCAATGGTATGAATCTGATTTTCATCGAACCCGGTGGAATCTTTTCAGAGAAAGTTCATTAATGCACTTTGACTGGTACACTGCCAAGTAGGTACTCACGCTGACAATTCCAGTAAGTGATTTTGGTAGGCATATTTCACCAATCCTACATTTCCACGGGCTCCTATCTTAACCAGAATATTTGATCTATGATTGAAGAAGGTTTTTTCGCTGATTTGTAAGCGTGTGCTAATTTCGGGAGGAGTAAGTTCGTTGCAGATGAGGAGAAGAATTTCAAGTTCTCGCGGGCTTAGTTTGGAAGCGGACGCTTCAGTATTTCTTCGCACTCCACTGCGAAGAGCTTGATTAACGATTTCATTTCGGTAGAAGTCATTGTCGACCACGGCATAGAGGGCTCGTTCCACTTCTTCCGGTTCTGCACTTTTGTTTAAAAAGCCATGTACACCCAATTCAATTAAATTAAGAATGAATACCTCTTCGGTGTGCATGGTAAGAATTAAAATTCCAACCTCCGGATAATGATCGATCAGATACTTAGCGGTATCAAATCCATTTTTTTCAGGCATTTCGAGATCAAGCACAACCAAGTCGGGGATTGATTTTTTGACAAGTGTGATGAGTTCATTTCCGTTGGACGCTTCCTTTACTTCACCAATCCTGTCAAAGGTTTTTAATAAGCGAATCATCCCTTTGCGGACGAAGGTATGATCATCGGCAATGTATGCTATCAGTTTATTCATGATGCAAGGGTACCATTAGCTCGATGGCTGATCCTTGTTGATGATTTTTTTTCACTTCAATGGCTGCATCGATCATTCTTGAGCGATTCATGATATTCCACCACCCTACACCGTTTCTTATTTTATCATTGAGTGTGAACCCGATTCCATCGTCTTGGACTCTGATGAGCAGTTCATTCGATTTCCAGGTGAGTGTGATTTGAATGTTAAGTGCTTGAGCATGCTTCACAGCATTATTGAGTAATTCCTGAACGATTCTAAATGCCATTAGTGCACGGCCATCCTTCCAAAACAATTGTTCACCCTTTTCCTTGAATGTTATCACCTGGCCTTTGCCATCAAGTCGAGAACATAATTCCATAATGGATGAAGAGAGTCCGGTGTGATGAAACGCTTCCGGGGTAAGTTCCCATGAGATTCTTTTTACCGAGTCAATGGATTGATCGAGTATCTTCATGGTTTCAAGATACGAATCTTTCATTTCGCCATCAAAATTTGATAATCTTCCCAGGTAGGCGATGTTGAGTTTGGCTGCCCAGAGTAACGATCCGATGGAATCATGAAGATCTGCAGCAATCCGCTTTCGTTCGGTTTCCTGCGAATCAATTTGCGATTGGATCATCTGTTGCTGATAATCCCGTTCAATGATTCTTCTCTTTTCCTGTTCTTGTAGCATACGTTTTTGATACATGGATATAAATACAGCTATTCCAGTAATTAGCAAGAGCATCCCTACGGAACCGAGGACGATAATGTAGATGACCTCACCTTGCGATAACCCTTCCATAGACCAATGGCAAAAAGTATATTTTTTAGAATGTTTAGCAAGTTATGTAAAATCCACATGGTCTTGTGCGATCCTGCTTCACCATAGGTGAGATAATTTTTTACGAGGAACAAAAAAAAATTTCCACCATAATACGTGAGTACACCAAATGAAATCCATAGCATGGGCAGATGTTGAATATGGACGGTAGGTAGATCATTTAGCAATCGGTAAAAATAGTACAAGCAAAAACTGATTAAGATCAGGCAAGCTATAACATTGGAAAATGTATTAAATACAAATGGCCCTTGAATAAATCCAATGTTTAATAGGCAAAATATTAATGATATTAGAAGAATTGCGTTAATTATATTAGAATGTTGCAATTGATTTCTGAAAACTATGATCAATAAGGATAGTTGGGCAATCATAAAAATATTCCCGATCCAATAGGTATTAAAAGAGTACCGAATAAGTACTATACTAAGTAAATCGGATAGTAAAGAAAATATCAGAAGAATCCTTAAGACTTTTAATTCATCAGTCATTCTTTTCCATTGCAGGATGGCTATGGAGAGCGGGATTGCAACCGATCCGAATGAAGAATATGCAATATAAAATTCAAGCTGCATTTTAAAAATACACTAAACCATAGGAATGGTAAATATACTAAAGACTAAAGTGGCAAGCCTGGGCAATAATCTGGACACGGAAATGAAAAATCAGCAACGATATTTCCTCCTTCGCCCATGGTTGCTTCTTCCGC
>CAWBCB010000051.1:0-6676 GCA_963787095.1 uncultured Cytophagales bacterium
AGTCCGTCACTATCCACCGAGCCTCACCAGCAATGGGCCGATCTCGGGTGTGGTGATGGACTTTTTAGTAAGGCGCTGTTAAGTTTATTGCCAACGGGAAGTATTGTCCATGCAATTGATCAAACACATCAAACCTTTTTAGAGACTCACATAAAATTTCAAAAACTAAATTTTGAGAAAGAAGATTTGGAGCTGCCGTTACTGAATGGTATTCTGATGGCAAACTCGCTTCACTTTATAAAGGATAAGCAAACGTTATTAGAGAGACTTAAAAATAACTTACTTCCAACAGGTTCATTCATTTTAATTGAATATGACTTATTGGTTGCCAATCGCTGGGTTCCCTATCCCTTGAATTATATGGCAGCGATCAAATTATTCAAAGCGGCAGGCTTTGACTCCATCGAAAAAATTGGTGAGCGTAAATCTTTGTTCAACAACTCAACAATCTATTCGCTTCATATTTCATAAAAAAGACTCCGACAAGTTTGCCGGAGTCTTTATGTTGAGTTTCTATTATAATTATTTCTTCCTGCTCACAACGCCACCCTTTTTACTATCTACTTTAATAGTGTAGTTTTTGCCGCCACTCACAATCCAACGCACGGTTACTGTACTTAACCCTGCAATATTTTTTACTTCTAGTGTTGTTGGATTATTCTTTTGCTCTTTGGTGATGTTTAGATCAACATCTTCCACCACCACTCCGGCAATTACTTTCACTCCTTCAATAGAAATATAATCAGGGCGTTCAATACTGTATTTTAAATCCTGACTGGAGTGAGTTGGCATCAGGCGTTCATTTTTAATTACCGCGGTTACTTCTGTTAGTCCGCTCCCTAAACTTTTTTCAGAAATACTTTCAACACTCAATTTAGGCATGTGATAGGCATGATAAATACAAAACGCCATGTTGCGATGGGCATCGCTTTCTAAAATGAAACCCGGATCAGCACGTGTAAAATTCTTTTTAAATCCGCCCACTTCAATTTTTCCATATTGTGGATGATCAAATTCCTTCCAGGGCACAATCGCGTCTCCAAACAGTAAGTCATTATTAAATTCATAGAGTTGATCTTGCCCTTCGCCTCGTGAAGTTTCCTTGTTGAAATACAAATAGGAAGTGAACAGCTCATTGGTAAATGTATACACGCCCCGGCCCCCATAGAACCAGTCTAACTCACCACCAAAAACAGAATACAAATCTTTGTATACAGTGAGGTAGCGATAACCGGGAATCAACAATTCGCCTTTCTTTCCAATCGCATCATAAATTCTAACATCCGCAGCATTGTAGGTACTTACATCTTCCTCTGCTCCAGGTCCACGTAAAATCATTCCACCATTATTGTGAAAACTTTGTGAGCCTGCGATGTTTGGATGTGCCATTACAAAATCACGCACGTTTCTGTTTTCTGGAAGAGAGAATGGATATTTGTACGCGCCACCTTGAATGGGATTTGGTTGCCACTTCCAACCCCAATCCCGATTCGGATCGTAGTAGCCTTCACCATCTTCGTTCACACGTCCATCGCCATCGTTGTCAATGCCTTCATACCCTAAGATTTCGTATTCTCCCAGCTCATCGTTTTTCACGGGAACAAGTTTTCGCGGATCGGAAGAATCTTTTCTATAACGACCTGTTGTACTTTTACGAATCATCTGAGTGATGTTTCCATCACCATCCAAATCATCAAAACCATCTTCATTGATTTTGTTGTCACGATCATTATCGATGGGTATCATTCCAGAGCGCGGGCTGTGTGGGGTGTTTGGAGCCTTCATATAATTATCGCGCGCATCGGGATTTATTGTAGGAATAATATAAAAGACACGATCGGCCAGCAATTCTTTAATGTAGGCAACGTCCTTGAATGATTCTGTTAAATACCACGCTGTGTACAAGGCCATTTCTGTTCCTTGAATTTCATTACTGTGGATGTTTCCATCTAAATAAAACCCGGGCTTGTCTTCTGCTTTTCCTTTCTTGAAATCGGTGATAGTAAGCACCCACATGTCCCGACCCTGATAACTTTTTCCGATAGAGCTTACCTTGGCAAGATCAGGATGGGCCGCTGCAATTTTTTTACAAATGTCGGTGATCCCATCGTAATTATAATATCGGTTCCATGAAATAGGAACCTTTGGATTTTCCGGTGAGCCGGAAGCACGAAACACTCCGTTAGCATCTTGTGCCTGTGCCACCGCACTGGTTAATAAGAGAATGTAAATCAATATCTTTTTCATAACGAACTAATTAAAGCGTAACGTTCAATTTCTTAAAACCGGTTTGAGGAGCACCGCCTTCTATCGTAGCAGTTCCTTTCCCCTTCACCAACCAACTCACTTCAACTGCTTCACCCGGTTGCAGGTTAGTAAGCGTAATTACTTTTTTTCCACCCACTAAGGTTTGATCTTTTGAAAGTGTGAGTGAAAGGTTTATTTGCTTTACCCAATAGTTGTTGTTAGCTACATCCGCTACAGCGGGAAGCAAGCCTTTGTTGAAAGCCGTTACGGTTACTCGTGTAATGCCATTATCAAGCGATTCGGATTTCAGGTTGATCAAATCCAACTCGGGTTTTGCATTGCCCAACGCGAGTAAAAATTTTGTGTGCGTATCAGCAATCTTATCAACTGCCTTAGCGGGAGGATTGTGTTTTACAAATGGTTTGAATCCACCCACCTCAACATTTTTTCCAGGAAAATCCGGATGAGTGATTTTCTTCCACGGAACAAAAACATCCATTCCTTCCTTTTCTGCCCAGCGTAAAAAATCTACATCTGTGTTTTTGTCCTCGTTGGTTTTATATTTTTTTGCTGCTGTAGAATCTTTTGGAATCTCAAACTTAGGAGCCCACCAGCCCGGAGTACTAAAACTCAATCGTCCATAATGAAAATAAGCCCACTGTGCAAAATCACCTTTCGATGCTGAAGCAGCCGGAGCATCTTTTGCTTTTACTTGTTTCTTATAGAGATCGCTTACCATCTTACTCACCTTGGCGTCATTTTCAAGAATGCCCGTGATCACACGCATAGTGGTTTTTGATTTCTCATACTTCCAGGGTTCTGATAGATTGTTTGCGGGGCCAAACGTTACAACTGCATATACATTGGGTCTATCATGAAGTAAGTCTAACAGCGCTCTGTTCTCTGGTTCCGATACCGGATGTTCACCCGCACCGGGAGTAAAGTAAGGAGGATCAAAAGACATGTTCTTATTAAAATGAATTCCGCCTTCACCATCTTCATTAAACGCTCCATCTTTATCATTGTCGGTTCCTTCCGTGTATAACAAATAATTTCCGCGCTCACCTTTTTCGCCATTTGCTTTAATCATTACACGCGCATCAGCAGGGTGTGTTATCCAGTTTCCGGTTGGGTCTTCCACGCGAATCATCGTGATCAACCCATCGCCATTCAAATCTTCAAACGGATCTTCGTTTAATTTTCCATCACGATCATCATCAGTAGAAAATGCATTTCCGCTGCGCTCATATTTTAGGGCTGCAAAATATTGTTCAGTTGCATCCGGGCTCATGTTAGGGAACACATAAAAAGTTGTCGTGTTCAACAAATTCTTAACGCTATCTTTTTGTGCGCCTGGCCAATAATTTTTCAATAAAGCCCACTGCAATTTCCTGACTAACCACATGCGAGCCTTCTACTCCGCCCACTACGGCAATAGCCGGATGTGCTGCCCGGTCGCCCAGGCCAATCTCCATCATCCAGATGTCTTTGCCCCCGGCAGTTTTAGTAATAGATTGAAGTTTGGCCGCACCGCCCGAAGCAGTTTCCAGACTTTTAAGTTTTTGCGCCAGTTGTGATTGCGTGCGATACTCCTGCGCAACGCCTATTTGCACACTAAGCCACACCAACATTGCGCTTACATAATATTTTCTCATCATAGTTTGAATTAATTGCGAAAGGTTATAAAAGTACCTGACCCAATCAGCGTCTTTTCTCTGAACGGTAAAAGATTAAGTTTTTGCTATCTCAACTCACACTATGCTGACAAAAAAGTCTTTCTGTCATCGCGGCCCTGCCTACGCGTAGCCACCAATCAACATGAAGTGTTTTGTGTGTTGTAACGCTTCGGCAAAGGCAGGCCTTGAGCCGCGATCTCAATTTTTGATGCACTCAAAGAGATTCCGGTCATCCCGATAATTATTGGGATGGAATGACATTCTAATTTTGCTTCGACTTTTTAGTCAGCCGAGATTAGATGAAGCCTCTTGCATCAATGGGAATGAATAAGTTTTTTGATGACATTTACAGTCTCTATTAACTGACTATGGACTTATCTTACATCCTGAACGAATTGGGCGAAGAGCGCGAACATTATTTTAACGCCATTGCTCCGCCCATTATTCAAACCAGTAATTTTTCATTTCGTAATGTGGCTGAGTTTCGCACCGCGCTGGCCGATGAGTATGAAGCTATTTTATACTCACGTGGTAATAACCCAACGGTAGACATTCTAAGAAAGAAATTGGCTGCGTTGGATGGTGCCGAAGATGCGTTAGTTTTTGGGAGTGGCATTGCTTCCATTGCCGTGCCGTTGCTTGCGTTACTTAAGCAAGGCGATCATGTGGTGAGTGTCGCCAAACCCTATAGCTGGACGGTGAAATTATTTGAACGCCTGCTTCCAAAATTTGGCATCACCACTACGTTTGTAGATGGCACCAAAACTGAAAACTTTGAGAACGCATTACAGGCCAACACCAAACTGATTTATTTAGAATCACCCAACACATTTACCTACGAATTGCAAGACTTACCCGCGGTGGCTGCATTGGCAAAAAGCAAAGGCATTCTTACGATGATCGATAATAGTTATTGTAGTCCGATCAATCAGCAACCGTATGTAATGGGTATTGATTTGGTGGCGCAATCGGCTACTAAATTTATTGGCGGCCATAGCGATGTAGTGGCCGGTGTAGTTACGGGCTCTAAAGCCATCATTAAAAAAATCTTTGATGCTGAGTTTTTAAATATTGGCGGAAACATTTCACCTATGAATGCGTGGTTGTTGATCCGTGGGTTGCGTACGTTACCGATACGTATTCAACGCGTGTGCGAGAGCACCAGGAAAGTGGTTGATTATTTAGCAGCCCATCCGCGTATTGAGCGTGTGATCTTTCCGTTTCATCCCAGCTTTCCTCAGTATGAGTTGGCAAAAAAACAAATGAAAGATGCAGGCGGGTTATTCAGTATCGTGCTTAAAGCAAACACGCTGGAGGAAGTTGAAAAATTCTGCAACTCGTTAAAACATTTCTTTCTGGCAGTATCGTGGGGTGGGCACGAGTCGTTGGTGATTCCTTCAGCTGTCAGTATTAAACCCGATGAGTTTGATGCAAGTAATTCAACGCATCGGTTAATAAGAATCTATGTGGGCTTGGAAGATGCTGATTATTTGATGGCAGATTTGAAGCAGGCGTTGGAGAAGCTTTAAGTGTGATATAATATGAAATATTTATCGATACTTATTATTGTCCTGCATTTCGGGTGCAACAAACAAAAAGAGCAGATTGAAAAATTGATTTACGACAGCAAGCAAATTGCCGCATAGACAGATTCATACCTATGAATTTTATGACGATGAGAAAATTAGGACAGACTTGTCTATTACTTATTATTACAGAGCTGGCATTCCTTATTGACACAATAATTTCAAAGGACTTGTTTTCATATACGGAAACAGGAAAAATAAGGAGTATTAATAGCTTAACCGATTCGACCCGGCAAATAAAAATTTACAATGAGATGGACTCCTTGATTGGTGACTACAATATAAATCAACTTGGCGACACTAGTTTTTTGACGACAAATGAATATACAAAAGGTAAACTAACAAAGAGTATTCATCGAAGATTGAGTTCTAAACTCCCTGATGATATGAAGGACTTTAAAGAGGAGGATCTAAGAAATTATGATACAATTCTTTTTATAACGGAATTTATTTATTCTGGCGATCTGGTTGAAAGATCAATTATTAAGGATAAAAAGGGAAATATTTTAAACGAAAGCCATAACACATACGAAGAAGGCAAGCTTAAAAAAGTTGAGACCTATTCATATCTTGGATCAGCTAAGTACATAAGTGAAACGACCAATTACAGTTACCGTGGTGGAGAGGCAGACTTCAAAACGATTGATAGACAAGGTATGCCCATTTTTTCAAAGAGAACAACATTTCAGAATGATATGAAAATAGTTACTAATTATTCTGGCGAAACGAATTCTCAAAGTATTTGGTATTATAATAAGCAAAATCAACTTATTAGAAATGTCATTGTGAATTTGGATGAGGGCACAAAACAAGTTTATTCTTATGTCTATAATAAGAATGGAAATCTAACAGAAGAGATAAGTCATAATGAGAAAGTAAATTTGAATTTATTTTGACTTTGGATGAACGTTGTGAACACAGAACAAACCGACCTCCCCCAAATCTTCGAACTCTTCGAACAATCCATTCACTATCAGGAAAAGAAAGGTTATCCGGTTTGGAGAAATTATGATAAGAATGCAATTATTAAAGACATTGAAACCGGGAATCAATATAAAGTAGTTGTTGATTCAACAATTGCCATTGTTTTTAGTGTTCGTTATACGGATAAAATAATCTGGCGGGAGTTAGATACTGGAAACTCAATTTATCTACATCGCATTGTAG
>CAWBCB010000052.1:0-5057 GCA_963787095.1 uncultured Cytophagales bacterium
TCCATGCGCATTACTTTTCCGCTTTTCTTAAGGATGGGTAGAGTTAACCCTCGATGAATTTGCTTTGAATTTTATCTAAAAAGTCCGTAGATTCTATTTGCTAATTCAGGTCAACGGATATTAATCACGCTTAGTATCAGCTTATACATTTCATTGTTAGTGACTGTTGTAACTACCTGCACTGTGTTCTTTAAGAAATTTTACGGGAACATTGTCAGTAAGCCAAACTCCATTATCAGACTGGTAAAAGTTATACATGTCATCAAACATTTGTTCAGCCAGAACTTCGAATACAAAAGGTTTACCATGTCTTTGCCCAACTTTTGTCGCTGTTTCAATATCCGCACTTAGATGAACATGGTGTCGGTCTCCTTTTCGTAACCCACTTTCAAGTATTTTGGCGACAGACTTTTGTCCAGTACCGTGATATAAAATTGCTGGTGGCTTTTGCGACTTGTAACCAAGTTCAATTTTTACTGAATGTCCCTGATTCGCTCTTATTTTGTCGAAGGTTTCATTAAAGGCAAATCTTTTTTTTGGATTTGTCTCAACAATATCCTTAAGCATGTCAAAGCTTATCGTACGATCAGTTTTGTTAATCTTACTTATAAGGATTTCTACATCAGTCCATCCATTACTATCTAAATCAATTCCGATGGCTTCTGGTTTATGTCTTAAAACCAAGCTTAAAAACTTACTTATTTTCGTATTCTCCTTTTCGTTAATCATTATCTTTCAATAGATCACATTTTGACTTGCATAAGCTCAAGTAATTTATGGCATGCTCATACATTATGCAACGCAGTTGAATTTTATACTTTGGTGAAAAGTATAAATCCCTACCTGACTGAGTTTTACTTGTGCACGAATAATCAGCAAATTTATCAGCCTTAATGCGCACCCTTTACATATGCCCAGCCTTTCTCTTGCTTAAGCGTAAGTTCGATCATGGCAGAGGGAACTACCGTTGCTGTTGGCAGTAAATCGGCTTTGGTAAGATTTCTTCGTTTCATGGTGTTGCTGCAGGCAGCAAACACAACTCCTTTGCCCGTCCACTCAGCAACGTCAGCAGCTGCTTTTGATTTTGAAGCTTGCAGTAAATCCAATCCGCCACCATGGCACACAACTTCTATTTGAGCATTGGGCCATGCAGTGAGAATATTTTTTACTTGATTTACAACTGACGCCTGCGAAACTGAATCGCTGTTGGTAAACTGCATCACGATTTTGTGTTTTTTCAAATCAAGCACACCTTCCTCTTGGGCAACTGCATTGATTGATAAGGTCAGAAGAAATATTAATAAAACAGATTTCATATTTATTTATTTAAAGATGAAGGTACAAAACTGACTTCAATTAACAATTAGTCAGGTGACAACTATGGAGTAACAGTTGTCAATTGCTTTTTGGTGTTTGTCAATTCATGGATAAAACTTCAACGGCTTAATTTCGCCCGATGCTCTTCACAGATTCAACAAACTCATACGCTCGTCTTTCCATCCAACTTTCTGAAGCGCCAGGCAATGAAAACCCAACATGGCCACCGCGGGCGGGCATTTCTAAATAAACTTGCGTGTGCTCTTTAGCAATCTCAACCGGATAGCAGGCATTGGGCAAAAATGGATCGTTTAACGCATTGACAATTAAGGTTGGGATTTCAATAGATTGAATGTAAGGACCGGAAGAGGCTCGGGTGTAAAAATCATCGGCATCTGTAAAGCCATGTAAGGGTGCCGTGTAGCGATTATCAAACTCCCGAAAGGTTTTTATTTTCTCAAAACCAGTGGCTGAGATTTCCGGAAAGAGTATCGACTTAGCGCGAATTTTCTTTTCAAGCTTTCTTAAAAAACGATTGAGGTAAAATTTCTTAGAAGGCTTATCAAGTTCAGTCGCACTTGACTTGAGGTCGCACGGCACTGAAAAAGTTACCGCAGACTTTATCTGAGTGGGTAAAATTCCATTTCGTTCACCAATATATTTTAACGACATACTACCACCCATGCTAAAACCCACGAGCGAAATATGTTCGTACTTCAGTTGAATAGCATGATCAATAACGGCTGCGATATCTTCAGTTGCACCATGATGATAAAATCGGGGCAAGCGATTCATTACACCACTACACCCACGGCAATTCCAGGCAAGCGCATCCCACCCATGGACATAAAAATAGGTTGCCATTCCTTTTGAATAGTGTCGATCGCTGCTACCTTCAAGTCCATGACTTATGATAACAAGTTTTTTATTATTACTCCGCATCCAATCAAGATCCACAAAGTCGCCATCGGGTAATTCTAATCGTTCTCGATCATAGGTGCCACTGACTTTGCGGAAAATGCTCGGCACTATAGTTTCAGCATGACTATTGAAAAGATAGAAGGGTGGAGTTTTATAGGAGGAAAGAATGAGTGGCATTCGAAATCAATTCAACACATCTTTAAATTCAGGAGTCTTATCAAATACAGCTTTAGCAAACGGACACAACGGAAGAATTTTTAATTGATTTGCTCGTGCATACTCTACTGCCGCATTTACAAGTTGTTTGCCGGCTCCTTTTCCCCGAAGCGCATCGGATACTTCAGTATGATCGATTATAACCATTTTGTCGCCCGCCTTCGAATAAGTCATTTCGGCAAGGCGTTCATTATTTTCTTTGATGATAAAGGCACCTTTCGATCCGTGTTCTATGCGTTGAATGTTCATACGTTGAAATTAAGATTTATATCGGGCGCTCAGAAAAGTCATCACGATAAAAAGAAAAGCTACCACTGATAATGCAATGCGCAACGATTGCCAATCGGCTATAAGCCCGATGATAGGCGGACCGAAAAGAAAGCCGGAATAGCCAACCGTAGTCACCATGGCTAATCCCACCCCGGGTGGAAGGTCTTTTGTATTGCCGGCAATGCTGTAGGCGATAGGAACAATGGATGATAATCCCAGGCCTGTGATGAACAATCCAACAATAACTGCGTAAGGATGAATGAATAATATAGTAAGCATAATCCCAATCGTTGAAATAAGGCCACACACGACCAATAATTTACGATCTCCTAATTTGGCGCGTGCCGAGTCACCAAAAAACCGACCCATTGTCATGGCTAATGCAAATGCAGAAAGACCAATCGGTGCCAGCGCTTTGCTAGCCTGCGCGATGTCCTCCATGTAAATTGTACTCCAGTCGGCCATAGCGCCTTCGCCCAACATGCAACAGAAGGCGATAACACCAATCCCTACCATGGCTGCATTAGGTAATCGAAACGCGGGCTCATTTGATTTTTTTTCAGCAGGCTTATCATGAATAAGATGATAGCGTGCCCACACTGCGCTCAAAACGCTAAGCACAACAATAATACTCAGATGGGTTAGTAAGGTCGTTTCCAATTTAATGAAGAGTGCACCGCATCCGGCCCCGGCCACCATGCCTAAACTAAACAGGGCATGAAAGGAAGTCATGATGGGTTTGCCATGCTGTTGTTCAACCATTACGGCCTGCGAATTCATAGAGACATCCAACATACCGGCTGTTACACCCATAAGGAAAAAAATTGTCACCAGTCCTATTAAGCCGGGCATCAAAGGAACCAGCGGCACAACCAGGCAATAGACGAACACTGAAATAATTACTATGTGCCGGCTTCCATTTCGGATAATGAGCCAACCGGTGAAGGGCATAGCAATGAGTGCACCCACCGAAGTGGATAAGAGAACAAATCCCAGAGTACCTTTATCGATAGCAAACATTTCCTGAATCCGCGGAAAGCGTGAAGCCAGATTAGCATGTACGAATCCGTTAATAAAAAAAATAAGTTTGACGGCTATGCGGGAAGGAAACACTTATCTGTAAGTTTTGTACAAGTAAATGATTTACACTGAACGAATAAAGGTGCTTAATGATTTATTTACAGGCATCTTTAAAAATCTTAATTCTGTCAGACTGAGCTTGTCGAAGTCGTTTCGATAGGCTCGACTTGAACTTGTTTTAGAGTTATTAATGTAGAGGACTAACCGTAAATGTACATTGTTCAACAATAGGGTTTCCATCCTGTGAAATACCCTGAAGCACAGCCTTGTAAATTCCGGGTTGATCGGATGAATAAAAATCCAGTTGCTTTTGTTCGTTAAAGAGGGTTATATCCGGAGCCCAATACAATAGGTGCCTTGCGTCTGGCAATCTGTTCTCTTGTTCTTTTTTGGTTTCGTAACGTGGTGAGAAGAATTCTTTTTGTGACTGTAGTCCTTCATAGTCTATAATAAAAGTATTCGGACTTAATTGATATCCTCCTAAATCGTGTGTGTAGGTTTTATAACTCACCACACCCTCAAAAGAAAGAGCTCCCAAATAGTATTTGCCCGTCATCACATCAATGGATTTTATTTTAAGTGGATCCATGGTCATGAATTTGTCGGTATTAAAAATGGGCACGCCATCCAATAGCACTAAAGGTTCATTATCGAATACAGCACTTTTAAGATTGTCGTTTACGCGGAAAATGAATTTTCCGTCTTTTTTTCTTAACCGTACACCTTTCACATATTCACGCATAACTTCTTCCATTACCGGAAAACGCGTGTAATCATCCAGGTTATAATGCTCAGAAGGTTTTCCATAAAAAGCAGAGCTGTCACCTCTATGTTCAGAATTTACAGATTGTAATTTAAAAGCATCGGCCACCTGCATTGAGATACTTCGTGAAGTAAGTTGATTTGTAAGGGTGTTTGTAATGTTAATGGCTGAGATGGTGTACGATGAAAATTGGTTAGAGAATGGAGACATCACTTCAATCCGAATAAGACTATCAGGCTGTGAAGTTTGAAAGATCAATTTTTTCCTGTTTATCAGATTTTGGGTTTCAAAAATAAAATCTCCTTGTTGCCCACTGATGCTATTATAGGCCTGAATGGATTTATCAGGATACGCCAAATAAGTTATTACGTCTTGTATTGGGTTTCGGGTAGTCCGGTCTTTTATTGTTCCGGTAACAAGATGACCTCTCAGCTCGGGTAAAAATTTAATTGGCTTCAGACGGTTTTTCAATTTCATTCCAGCGAAATCT
>CAWBCB010000053.1:0-74890 GCA_963787095.1 uncultured Cytophagales bacterium
ATACGAATATTGTGCATGAACAGATCCTTTCGTTAACGCATAGTTTACATGAACACCTGTGTTTAAAAGTGTTCCCGCATATTCATTCAACACATCATCCGTAAATGCACCGCCATCGTATTTTCCTTCAAACTGGTTGTAACGAATAAAGGGTTTAAGTGAAAGTTTTGAATTGAGATTGAAGCCAAGGTTTGCCTGAAAAGAATTCTGAGCAGCACCATCTTTATCAAAGCCCACATCGTTTACATCTTTAGCTTCGCTAATCCCACCGGTGCTTAGTCGGGAATAGCTCATTGAATAATCTAACATCTTGTTGCTGCCGCGCACTCCTGCATTACCTCGAAAAGTATTATAACTCCCATACCCTAACGTTCCAAAAAAATTAAAAGGTTTATCGCTTCCACTTTTGGTTATGATATTAATTACACCGGCTATCGCATCACTCCCGTATAACGTAGACTGACTTCCTTTCAGGATTTCAATGCGCTCCACCTGATCGAGTGAAATCAATCGAAGATCATACGCACCACCCGAAACACCTGAAGGATCATTGAGCGGAACACCATCTAATAAAATAATGGTGTACTCATTCTTTGCACCTTGCAAATAAACCGATTTGTCTTTCCCCGGATTGCTATTCGCTCCGTTCACTACAAGACCCACTTGTTCGTTGAGCAATTGGGTAATGTCTTTGCCCGCACTTCGCCTGATTTGGTCTTCATCAATAACCGTTAACACTTTACCTGTTTCACTTAAGTTTTTTGGAAACTTAGTGGCCGTAATTACAACTTCATTGAGTTGCCGAATAGAATCTTGCTGGGCGTTAGTTAGGTTTGGTGCCAGCCACCAAAGGACAATTAGAGTGATTGCCCAGACTTTTCTCTCTTTTTTCATTTTTGAAAAAGTTTAAAGGTTTGAAAAAAGAGTAAAAGGCTGAAAATGAAACGATGACAATGAGGATCTCATTCATCAAAAGAATCACAGTCGCTTTTTACCCGAAGCACTGAATTATTGTGTACTGTGGCAGGTCTCCTGGCTCTTCTGATTTTATTCTCCTTCTCATCCGCCAACTGGCGGACAATGGACTTTGAATAAAATTTATTTCGCGTAAGCAAAATCAGAATTACAGTTGCGGGAACAGCCCTCGCTTTTAACGAGGTTCCCTTTTAACTCCGAAACAATCGGGGACCGCAATACGGGCGCAAACATAATTAATTTATTAAACTTGCGACATGAATGATTCTTTTAAATCACCACAAAGCCACAAGAGTGCAATGCAAATAATCTTTCTTCGCTCCATCGCGACTTTGCGGTATTTTATTTTAGGCACATTGCTTATGGTTTTTATTAGTTCATGTCAATCAAAAAAGGAATTGCAAGAATCTAAACCAATAAGCACCGAACTAAAATATGCCGAAGGCTTTTCAATTCGCAAAGAAGGTAACATCACTTATGTAACTATTAACAATCCCTATCCCGGTGCCACCGAAGGGTATAATTATGTATTGATACCCGAAGGCGAACCGATTCCAAAACTTGATGAGAAGACTGAAGTAATTCATATTCCTATAAAAAAAATAGTATGTACTTCAACTACTCATATCCCGTTGCTTGATTACTTGAATGAAACGGATGCCCTCATTGGATTTCCAACCACGGACTATATCAGTTCAGAAACCATGAGAAAAAGAATCGATGCCGGTTTGATAACTGATTTAGGAATTGACAAAGGAATGAATGTTGAATTACTATTTTCAATAGGTCCTCAGTTGGTAATGAGTTATGCCATGACAAGCGACCTCGGTCAATTAAAAAAAATAAAGGAGCTTGGTATTCCTGTAGTTGTCAATGCGGAGTTTTTAGAAAAGCACCCGCTTGGCAGGGCTGAATGGATAAAATTCATGGCTCTATTTTTTAATAAAGAGGAAGTTGCCGACTCTGTATTTAATGAAATTGAAAAAGAATACCTGGCCGTTCAACGCCTGGTAGAAGAAACTTCTGAACGGCCGACCGTAATGAGTGGCATTGTCTACGGTGATGCTTGGTTTATGCCAGCCGGAAAAAATTATGCGGCTCATCTTTTAAAGGATGCAGGAACAACCTATTTGTGGGGTGATACGGAATCGAATGGATTTTTAGAATTGAGTTTTGAATCGGTCTTCGAAAAAGCGAAAGATGCCGATTTGTGGATTGGTGTGGGTTCGTTTCATTCACTGAAAGAAATACAAGCTGCGGAATCACGCTATACATTATTTAAACCCTTTCGCGAAAAGCAAGTGTATACATATAATGCGCGCACGGGCGCCAAAGGTGGAAGTGAGTTTTTGGAACTCGGCTATTTGCGGCCAGATTTAATTCTGAAGGATTTAGTGAAGATTGCTCATCCAGAGCTTTTGCCCAATCACGAATTATTTTTTCATAAGAGGTTGGAGTGAGTGTGACCATCGAGGTTAATGATTAGGGCAATTTTGAAATATTATGGTACATCAGTATCTTAGTCAAACCAACCCCTTATCCCCCAACCCTCAGTTATGTTAAAGAAAGTATTCAAATGGATTGGAATCCTTATTGCAGGATTACTAATCGTTATCCTTGCTTTTTATACCACGGCTTATTTTAACACAGAAAGCCGAATGAACAAAACATATCAAGTAAATCTGCAACAACTAACTATACCTACTGATTCTGCTTCATACGCTTTGGGTAAGCACGTTGCTGAGATAAGAGGATGTATTGGCTGTCATCTCGCTACCTTAGAAGGACATGCCTTTGCAGATGAAAAATCACCGCTAGGAATTCTCTATTCATCTAACCTTACTTCGGGTAAAGGAGGTATCAACTATACCAGCGATCAAGATTGGATTCGCGTTATACGTCATGGGGTAAATCGCGAAAACAAATCAGTTTGGTTTATGCCTTCGCATGAAGTTTATCATATTTCAAATCAGGAATTGGCTGCGCTAATTTGCTTTTTGAAAGCCCAACCTCCGGTAGATAAAGAGCATCCTAAACATGAGTTGAAACCAATTGGACGAATTTTAACTTTTTTGGATGAGATACCTATGTTTCCTGCAGAACTAATTGATCATAATGCGACTTATCCTGAAACAGTGGCACTTACAACCGATGCTACGTCTGGCGAATATTTGGCTACTTCGTGTAAGGGCTGTCATGCAAATGACTTTAAAGGAGCTGCTGCTCACTCTCCGGAAGAGCCTCCAATTCCAAACATATCGTCATCTGGTAACTTAGGTAAGTGGACAGAGGCTGGGTTCGTTGAATTATTTCATACTGGCATAACTCCTGATGGAAAAGTTTTGAGCAAGTATATGCCAGTAAAAGATTTTTCTTATTCAGATGATGAACTAAGGGCTATCTTTTCTTACCTGCACGAACTTCGTTAAATACTTGTTTCTTACAATACCTTTCTCAAATATACATTCCCATATTTTGATTCGAACGAATACTTGGGACCGGTGCCTGGTTTGACAGAAACTACGGTGTGAAAATCTCTAAACTCAGAGCCTGTAAATTTCAAATCAAGGTTCGAATAGATTTGTCCGTAGTTGGTTTCGGCAATGAGTTCTCCCGTTGCTTTTTCCTGCACTGAAACATCTATACCTCCATAGGTTGCTTCTACCGAAAGTGGGCCTGAAAAATTTGTCACCTCAGTCAATCCATATACACACTCTAATTTGGTTTCCATATTTCTTGGCACTTTTATCTCCAGTAAAATATCCATATCAACACCCCAGGACTTTACATTGAAATCACTTCCGGTTTCTTTACAATATTCTTTAAAGTCAGCTTCCGATTTAAAAGTAAGTTTTTCACTCCCTCTCGTAACAGTAATTCGTTTGGGCAAATCTTTTAGGTTACGGATTTTATTCTCAATATAAATTGTACTACCCGAATTAGATTGTAGCAGTTCAAATGCATCATCACTTTCACCTTGATTTATGCTTACTGTGCCTGCAATTGAGATTTCATTTTTATCCCACGTGCTGATTTTAACTAGCTCCGGGTAATCAAATCGGAATGAAATCTTTTGACCAGCCGTTACCGGATACGTTTTATTTACCGGAGTTTGGGCAAGCAAAACTCCGGTAAGTAAGGTTAACAGAACTGAAATAGAAGTTCTCATTTCTTTCTAAGATAGATTTTGTTGTAGTCCGATCGGAAATTTAAGTTCATGCCACCCCCATTGATCTTGCCATTCACACGATCATTGTAATGAACAAATTCACCTTGTTTATCAATCTCAATCTTAAACTCAGGAGCTACTAAGATCTCACCATACGATGTGCTCATCTTTAAATTTGCCTTGACCGAAACCGGTAGGGTAACATCAACATATCCATAGATTGATACAATCGAAATTGGTCCTTTAACATTTGAACTTAAATTTGCTTCCACATGACCATACACCGTCTTTACAGTAAGCGGCCCCGTTACATTCTCCATTTCAATGCTATTATAGTTCGCGGAAACTTCGATTTCGTTTTCCATGTTTTTAAATACAGCCGTGCCGCCATACTGCGATTGATACGAGAAGGAGACTATCACGCCCTTTGGTACAAGAATTTTTACATCGGGCGAGTTCATCTTTTTCAATTGGTTAACTTCAACTATATCTCCATTCTGAGTCACATTGATTCCAAGACCTGTATTGTCTTCTAATCCCGAACCATTAATTGCTCGTAGACCCTCAGCACGTTCATCTTTATTGTCTTTGTAATTACGCGATGAGAAAATTATTTCATTTCCCGTGTGCCCTTCTACTGTTACCCGGCCAATATTTATTTCAAGTCGGCCCGAACTTTTAGCCACTTTAAAATCCTGAGCCATGGCCGTACTCACAGCAATCCAGGCTAACATAACTATCATTATTTTTTTCATAACCTTATTTTTAATTTTACTTCTTCGTTTTGTTTATAACCTCACCCCCAACCTCTCTCCAAGGAGAGGGGGGCTTTCTCTCCTTTTTGATTAATCATAAATAGTTCCTCTCTCTGCAGTGAGAAGTTTATTTATGAAAGTTTTAATATTCCTGTATAAGCTTCATCCTTTACTGCTTTCATGGTTGAAGGATCTTTTGTTAGTTTCTCCAATTGCTTCACCACTCCTTCTTCTTTCAGTTTAACAAGCAACTGAATGAGTGCAATCTGTACAACTGGATCTTTTTGCGTAGCCAGAGAATTTATCAATGCCTGTCGCACATTACTTTCTGTATTGAATTTGCTAAGCGCATCCAAGGCTGCCAGTCGCACGTTTGTATTGGTGTCTTCATTCATTGTCTTCACCAACACATTTACAATTTGGTCATCTGCTGCTTCCAACTCATAGGCTACCGATACACCTACCATTCGTTGACTTGCTGATTGTTGATCGCCAAGCATCGCAAGCATCATTTGTCTATTTTCCTCTAACTGATTCTTCAATTCAGTCAACTGTTTTTCATGTTCATTATTCTTATTAACCCAATAACCGATGCCTAACGTTATCATCACCAAAATGACGCCAGCCGCTATTCTATACATTGTTGGTGAAAAGAAAACAGTATGTGTTGTTTTCTTTTGGCTATTGATCTCAAGTTGCAAGGCCGTTTCAAATTCTGCTTTTAGCTTACCGGATGGTTCCAATGTTTCTACTTTATTCATTACCTGAATAACCTCACGCAACTGCTCATATAATAAGTAGTGTGCTTCGTTGCTCGCCAATTCCTTTTCAACCAAAGCACGTTCTTCAACTGTTCCTTTGCCATCGATATATTCGATGATTCTACTCTCCCACTTTTCAGTTTCCATATTCATAACTTTTCGAGTTCAAAATAATTTTCTCGTAACTGACCAATAGCGCGATGTACCTTTACTTTCACGTTCGCTACCGTCATATCTAAAAATCCGGCTACCTCTTCATACTTCAAATGTTGAAACCGGGTTAGGACTAACAACTCACGGTAATCATCCGGCAATTGCGCCAACGCCCGAATCAATTTCTTCTCGTTCTCTTCTTGTTCCAGCGCCTCCATTCCCTCCGGTACTTGATCCATTAATTTCTCCACTTCTGTTTTCACTGGTGTGCGTTGCTTTTGTTGTTTGTAATGATCCGCAAAACCGTTTCGAGCCATCTGATAGATCCACGACTGGAATTTCATTTCGGGGTTGTAGGTATGGCGATACTTTAATAAGCGCAGAAAAACATTTTGTGTCAGGTCTTCTGCTACTGCCCGATCTGTTGCCATACGAGCCAAAAAATTAAAAATCCGTTTGTGGTACCGGTCAAAAAGCAAGGATGCCTGCTGGAGGTCTCCGTTTTTCACGGACTCCATTATATGTTCGTCACTCATCAGATCAATGCTTTTTGTCACAATTCAGGTTAGTTACAGTGCTTCCTTAAAAAGGTTACAAAATGAATGTAGCCTCTAAAGAATATTATCTCCTATTTTGATTTGTACGAAATTGCTCGGGTGTCAATCCATTATACCTTTTAAAGAACCGCCCGAAATACGAATTATCTTCAAATCCTAGTTTGAAAGAAATTTCAGAAACGGAAAGCTTTGTATGGGCTAGTAATCGCTTAGCCTCTAATAGCACCCGCTGTCGAATTAATTCCCCTGCAGACTTACCTGACTTCTTTTTACATAATGCATTAAGATAGTTAGGCGTTACGTTCAACTTTTCAGCATACTGTTTGGGGGTTTTCAACGTAAGAAAATTTGCCTCAATTAATTCCTGAAAATTGAAAAGAAAATCCTGTGCTACCAGATTTCGCTTTCCTTGAGTTTTTAAACTTAATCGGGTTGCGCGTACAAGTAATAAACTGAGCACATAAAAAATTGCATCACCCGAATAATCATCATTACGTTCCTTTTCAAGCTCAATGTATTTAAACTCTTCCACCCACTTTGCCAGTTCCATTCCATCCAAATCAAAATAAGCAGGCTGATTTGCTCTGAAAAGTGGCCAGGCCGACATCATCTTTCTGCCTTTCGATAACGCCATAAAACTATCGTTGAACAACACGACAAAACCACTTACTTTTTTTAATTCATTCCACGCATGAACCTGACCGGGCGCAATCAGAAAAAGTCTGCCGGCCATTAAACTGTGTTCTTGAAAATCGATGGCATGACTTCCTCCACCCCCGGTTACCAAAATGAATGTATAAAAATGGTGCTGATGAGGCGCGCGCAAATGCTCAATGTCCTTAGCAAAGTATTCGAAGCGAAAGAAATCAAAGTCCTTTTTTTCTGAATCCGTTGACTTCAGGGATTCAATAGTATAGGTAGAGATTTGAGTTGTCATGACGAAAGATAAGTAAAAAGTGCCACATCATTCTTCAATTGCACCATTCTAAATGGCCTTATATGGCTAAATTTGCATATATGATTCTAGAAAATGAATCAAACCTATAAAAAGTTACATAATCATGGAAACCTATATAATAAAGAAAGTATTAGTGCCTATTGATTTTTCTAAAGTGTCCTTAAACGCTTTGGAAACAGCAATTGCAATTTGTAAGCGACAACTGGCAACACTCACACTCATTCATGTTGTTGAAAACACGTATGTATTATTTCCACCTGAAGCAGGTGGCGCAACAGGTGCCATTCTACCTGATTTGGTAAGAAACGCCAATGAGAATTTAAATGAGCTGGCTAAAAAATTAAGAACCAAACACGATCTCGTTATCAATCACATTGTTCAATCGGGCAATCCAGCCGATGAAATTTGTCGATGGGCCCTTCATAAAGAATCCAATTTAGTTGTGATGGGAACGCATGGTGCTTCCGGATTGCGCGAATTCTTTCTGGGATCAAACGCGTATCGTGTTGTTAAAAATTCACCTTGCCCGGTGTTAACGATACCCGGAAATAATACCTGGATTGATTTCAGGAAAATTCTCTTTCCTATACGCATGGTTCCGCACGCTTTGGATAAATATGATGTTGTGCGACCTATCATTCAAAAGAATGGCTCAAGCATGACCATTGCCGGGATTGTTCAGAATAATGATGCAAAAGGATTTATTGAAATGAAGGAGCTGGTTGCCAGCGTGCAATCAAAAATTACTGAAGATAATGTTATTTGCCAAAATGAAGTTCACTATTGTGAAGATGTTTCGAAACAGGTGCTTACAATTTCAGAAACTGAGAAACCGGATCTGATTGTAATTACTGCAACTCTAGATTCGTCACTTAAGGATTTCTTTTTAGGGCCATATACCCAAGACATAGTAAATCATGCTCATTTTCCTGTTTTGAGTATCCGGCCTGAGATTTCCGGTGATCCCGTAAAATCCCTATCTACCTTGATTAATCACAATGCTAAAATAAAAGACATGGCATAAGCCATTTTTGTAGAAATCATTGTAGAACTTAACATTAAAATAAAAACATATGAAAGTAGAAGTATCACACTTAACTATAAACGATTACCTGGGTCTTAAAGAGAGTATGCTAGAATCATACGCTCTTTGGGGAGCTTATTGGCGCGATCACCAGATTGAACATTTACTAAAACTTTTTCCTGAAGGACAACTTTGTATTAAAGTAGATGGAAAATTAGTTGGAGCCGCTCTCTCACTTTTAATTGATTATAAAAGTTTAGGTGATAATCATACGTATAGAGATGCCACAGGTGATTACACCTTTAAAAGTCATGATCCGGATGGAGATGTATTATACGGCATTGAAATATTTATTAGTCCCGATCACCGGGGATTGCGCTTAGGGCGAAGGTTATATGATGCCCGTAAAGAACTTTGTGAAAAATTAAATCTGCGGGCAATTATTGCCGGAGCCAGATTGCCTCGCTATGGTGAACATGCGGAGAGTCTTACTCCCAAAGAATACATTGAGAAGGTAAAGCATAAGGAGTTATATGACCCTACTCTCACCTTTCAAATCAGCAATGGTTTTCACGTAAGGAAAATATTAAAGGGCTATATGCCAGGAGATGTTGAGTCGATGGACTACGCTGCGCTTATCGAATGGATAAATATCTATTACGAACCAAAGCAAAAACTGCTGAACGAGAAAAAGACAGACGTTCGATTAGGATTAGTGCAATGGCAAATGCGACCGTTTAAGGATTTTGAGGCATTATGCGAGCAAGTAGAATTTTTTGTGGACGCAGCATCTGGTTATAAAGCAGACTTTATATTATTTCCTGAATTCTTTCATGCTCCACTTATGTCGGAGTATAATCACCTGACGGAAGCAGAAGCTATAAGGGGTCTTGCTAAATACACTAAGCCCTTGAAAGAAAAATTTTCGCAATTGGCGATTGCCTACAACGCAAACATCATCACAGGTAGTTTTCCTGACCTACGTGATGGAAAATTGTATAACATCGGCTACCTGTGTCATCGAAATGGAACTACTGAGGAGTATCAAAAAATTCACATCACACCGGGTGAGCGTGAGTCGTGGGGAATGGTTGGTGGCGATTCATTAAAAACATTTGATACCGATTGTGGTAAAATTGGAATCTTAATTTGTTACGATGTTGAGTTTCCTGAGTTATCCAGATTATTAGCTGATGATGGCATGGATATTTTGTTCGTTCCATTTTTAACGGATACACAAAATGCATACGGACGCGTTCGATATTGCTCGCAGGCAAGAGCTATCGAAAATGAGTGTTTTGTTGCCATTGCTGGATGCGTGGGAAATTTACCGAAGGTAAACAATATGGATATTCAGTATGCCCAATCGGCAGTGTTTACTCCTTCAGACTTTGCCTTCCCAACTAATGGAGTAAAGGCCGAGGCTACCCCCAACACAGAGATGACCTTAATTGTTGATGTTGATCTTGAACTATTGAAAGATCTGAATCATAAAGGCTCCGTTACCAACCTAAGAGATAGAAGAAAAGATCTTTATAGAATAGAAGCCTTAAAGCCAAAGTCAGTAGCAAGCAGCCACATTGAATTTGCGATTGCTTAACCTCCCCTGCAATCTCCATTTCATGTGCGGAGTGTTGATGAAAAAAAATAAGCCTCATGAGAGGCCAGAGTGCTCCGAAAGTTTCGGGGTTTAGTTAACCATAAACAAAATACATTATGACAAATACAACAAAAATAGTAACCGGATTTGCAGTAGGAACTTTATTAGGAGCGACATTAGGTCTCCTGTTTGCCCCGATGAAGGGATCTAAAACAAGATCGTTAATTGCCGACAAAACCAAAGATGTTTCTGACTCAGTTGGGAAAACATATGAGAAAGCAAAAGATATGTTAGTGGCAGCGAAAAATGGAAAGACTTCTGTTGAAATAAATTAATTCCTGCCAATCCTCCGATAATAAAGTCTCTGCTCTAAAGCGGAGGCTTTTTTTCACTAACTCAACCTAACCTCATACCAGAGTAGTTGAGTCTGCCTGTTAACACCAAACCAGAAAATTATGAAACCCATTCTATTCACATTGCTCATGTTTTTGGGCTTACCCGTAGTCAATGGCCAAATACTTTTTTCTGAGAGCTTTAATGTGTTGCTAGATACTACTCAAAAGGTAATGGGCTCAATAACGCCCGAGTTAAAAATACAAACCCAAAAGCAAACGCTTATTGAGTTTACCAACCTGGCCGATATGGCAATTCGGTTAAAGAAAAACAGTCTTTCTATTGCCAATAAAATTGAGTTCAATAAGTTTGGAGCGGAAGTATTTTTAAGTGGTGGATATGTATATGCCAAGTTCAAAGAAAATTTAGATCACCACTTTAGCATTGAATATTTTGCGCAGATGCATTGGGCAGAAGCCCGCGGGCTTTCTCGCAGGTACGCAGCAGGCCCAACTATGCGATTAAAGATTATTAAAAAACCAACCGTTGGTTTATTTTTTGGTACCGGGCCGATTTATGAATTTGAGGAGTGGAATTACAATGCCGTGGCTAGCGAAAATTTACCCACAACCCTCGATCCCATTACCACTCAATGTATTAAAAATGCAACCTATGTCAGTTACAAACATAAATTATTTTCCAAAGTTTTTATTGACCTCAGTCTTTATCATCAGGCTCAATATAACCAGCTATTTTCTACCCCACGATTGGCTTCCAGTTCAAAAATAAGTTATCAGCTTACAGAGCACTTGCAAGCACTCGTCATGTATCAAAATATCTATGACTATAAACCGGTAGTGCCTATTGATAATTGGTTTCATCGGTTGATAGCAACTATTGCAGTGTCGTTTTAAAAACATTTAAACTCTTTTCTAACTAAAATGGAATTAATACTCATAACTATTTTCTGTGTTGGCTATTTTCTTATCGCGATAGAACACACCATTCACATTAACAAAACCGCCACTGCATTAGTGACAGGTGTTCTTTGTTGGACGGTTTATATACTTAATTCCGAACCACACCAGGTAACTCACCAACTACTGGAGCAACTGGGAGAAATTTCAAGCATACTTTTCTTCTTGATGGGTGCTATGACCATTGTGGAGTTGATTGACTCGCATGATGGATTTGAACTTATCAACAAGGCGATAAGCACTCGAAGCAGAGTAAAATTGCTTTGGATCATTTGTACGCTCACATTTTTTCTTTCTGCTGTGTTAGATAACCTTACCACCACCATTGTAATGGTTACGCTTTGTATCAAGTTGGTTCGAAATGTAAAGTTTCGATTGCTTTTTATTGGTATGATCATCGTATCGGCCAATGCAGGGGGAGCCTGGTCGCCCATCGGTGATGTAACTACAACAATGCTTTGGATTGGTGGTCAGATTTCCACTACCGTAATTATTACTAAACTTTTCTTTCCAAGCTTAGTTAGCATGCTTGTTCCCTTATGGGTAGGTTCTTTCCTAATTAAAGGAGAGCTTCAAGATTCGGATGTTTCGGATTTACGTAATTCTAAAGTACGCGCCACCGTTTTCGAGCAGCGATTGATTCTATTTAGCGGCATTACTATCCTTCTTCTTGTTCCTGTTTTTAAAACGGTTACTCACCTACCGCCTTTTATGGCTATGCTGTTAGGACTTGGTATTCTTTGGATTTTGACTGAAATTCTTCATCGAGGAAAAGACGAAGAGGAGAAACAGAAGCTTTCAGTAATTCGAGCTCTTGAACACTCGGATGTACCCAGTGTACTTTTCTTTTTAGGAATCTTACTTGCAGTAGGTGTGCTACAACACACCGGCCAACTCACGCAAGTGGCTGACTTACTTTCTTCAACCTTCGAAAGTGAAACAGTTATTCTTACCCTGATTGGAATGCTATCGGCCATTGTTGATAATGTTCCAATTGTAGCGGCTACTATGGCCATGTATTCGCTTGATGTTTATCCTATGGATGATTCTTTCTGGCAACTACTTGCCTTTTGTGCAGGCACAGGCGGCAGTTTACTAATTATTGGCTCAGCAGCAGGTGTAGCAGCTATGGGGCTTCAAAAAGTGTCTTTTGGTTGGTATTTGAAGCATATAAGCTGGCTTGCATTTTTAGGCTACATTTCGGGCATTGGAGCCTTCATTCTTCAACAAAAATTATTTTTCAACTGATCTCTAATAACAACTAATATTCAGACTACCTTTTAGATTAGATTTTATTATATGAAGAAACTATTACTGGTTTTAATTTCCATACTTCCTCTAACACGAATTGCGGCTCAATTCAATGAAACCATACGCACAGGCCGACCCGGTCAGGCAATTGGCGCATTTACCGTGGGTACAGGCATTTTTCAGCTACAAAGTGGTTTCGACTATTTTGGTTCAAAGAACAACGGAATAAAGAACACCGGTTTTTTGAATAATACGGTTTTGCGTTATGGTTTAACTGAGCCCTTTGAAATTAGTGCGTTGCTGGAATACAAAACTGAAACATTAACGCAGAATGATTCTAAAAATACTTACCGTGGCCTAAGTGCAGTGGATGTTGGCATGCGCTACCATATTTATACCGGTAAAGGGTTAATTCCAAATGTTGGATTTCAAATTAGAATGCGTTTACCAGTACTTAGTGAAGACTACAAAATAGACGATATAGCTCCTCGTTTTATAGTAGTTACTAGTCAGCGCCTTTCTGAAACATTTACACTCATTACCAACTGGGGAGCCTCATGGAATGGAAACAATAGTTCGCCCAGGGGTAACTATGTAATCAACCTTGCTTTTCCCTTTAATGATAAGCTGGGCGCTTTTGTAGAAACTTTTGGTGCTTTTGGGCAAGAGCGATTTTTCATCAACTTCGACACTGGGTTTGCCTGGCTATTAACTCCCGATTTGCAGTTAGATATATATGGAGGTTATGGTAGCAACTATGGAGTAAACGATTACTTCATCAGCACAGGGGTATCGTGGCGTACAAAAGGAAAACAATAACTTATTTATTGAGTTAATCAATTATGAAAAAAATACTTTTATTAATCATTCTTTGGGTGCCTTTGGCGGGGGTATGTCAAAAAAAAGATTCCGTAAAACAAAAAAAGGATTCGGTTGCCTTAGATAATACAACAATCTATTTAAAACAGCTTGATAGTATTCATCGAGCCGATTCGCTACGCAGAACGGAGTTGCTTAAGCAAATCGAAAATTTGAAAGGCTCTGCCACTAATCAGGAACGTGAAGCATTATTAAAGAAGCTAAAAGAATCTGAGCAAGCCGATTCCTTAAAAAAATTAGCTCAAAATCAAAAACTTGAAAAGTTAAAAGCCTCTGCCAACGGTTTTGCGGTAGCTCCTTTTGGCGATACCCTTTTTTTAATCTATACCCGGGTAGGAAGTTTCAGTGCGAAAGATAGAGCCGCTTCCATAACTGAAAAAATTAAAAAACTATATAAGGATTACGAATTTAGTCCAGACTCCCTTACGGTTAGTGAATCCGATGCCTCAGCCGAAATCAACTACAAAGATTTTATGGTGATGAGCATAAATGAATTAGAGGCTTTGTGGTTTGATCGAAAGCCAAAAGAAATAGCGGCAGAGTATCGCACCCTGATTGCCGATGCTATTAAAGCAGAGCGAAAGTCAAACAGTATCCTGAACATTGCCCTTCGCATTTTGGCTATCCTTGCGATTCTGGCAGGTATTTACTTTGTAATTCGGCTCATCAACAAGCTTTTTAAAAAGAGTAAATGAAAAACTTACAAATTTAAAAGACAGTGCACTTGAAAGGTATTCAGTTTCGAGGCTATCAGTTTTTGGATAGTGACCGAGAATTGCAGGTCATTCTATTTTTAACAAATATTGTTCGTCTCCTGGTAATTGCACTGGCCCTGTACATTGCGCTTGCCTTTATTATTTAGCGTTTTTCCCTGGACGCGTGGTATTGCCGAAACATTAATCAGTTGGGTAACAACACCCCTCTTAAAAGAGTTTTCGGAGGGTTATTTCATTATTTACCAAACCTCTTTTCCATCATAGTAATTGCCACCGTTACCCATTACGTTGTACGGTTCTTAAAATTTATTGCCGGTGAAATTGAAAGTGGTGCCCTGACATTACCTGGCTTTTATCCTGACTGGGCCAAGCCCACGCTTAACATTGTTAAATTCTTAGTCTATGCATTTAGTTTCATCATCATCTTTCCATACTTGCCAGGCTCTGACTCACCCATATTTCAAGGAGTTTCTGTTTTCGTGGGAGTTCTCTTTTCATTGGGATCTTCTTCCGCCATCTCAAATGCTGTAGCGGGGTTAGTGATTACCTATATGCGACCTTTTAAAGTAGGAGATCGGATTAAGATTGGTGATCTTGTTGGTGACGTAATTGAAAAATCATTGTTAGTAACTCGCATCCGTACTATTAAGAACGAAAATATAACAATCCCCAACTCCACTATTTTAGCTGGATCAACCATTAACTATACGACTTCGGCTAAAGAAACAGGTCTTATCCTTCATACAGGCGTTACGATAGGATATGATGTGCCCTGGAACCAAGTGCATGAACTCCTTATAAAAGCGGCTAAAGCGACTAACGGAATCATGCAAGATGAAAGTCATAAACCCTTTGTGCTACAAACCAGTTTAGATGATTTTTATGTGGCTTACCAGATTAATGCGTTTACCGAACAATCGCATAGCATGGCAGGAATCTATTCAGATCTACATCAAAACATTCAGGATCAGTTTAATGAGGCTGGTGTTGAAATTCTATCGCCACACTACCGGGCTGCTCGCGATGGCAATATGGTTACCATACCTGCTAATTATTTACCAAAAGATTATAAAGCCCCCTCTTTTAATATCTCCGTGAAAAATTCAGTAGAAGACAAAAAAGAATGATAGAAAGAATCTTACATATCCTTGAAATTCCAGACTCCTTCCACAACCCGGTTTTAATTTTATTGTGGATACTATTCATCTGGCTTGTTGGAAGGTTCGCGAAAAGACAGATTTCGAAAACCCATCTTGGAAACGATGTTCAATATAAGGCTAAGAAGGCCATCACGTTTGGTGCTTACCTGTTTTTACTAATCGTAGTAGTTGTTATTTACAGTTCTAAATTGAGTGGTTTAACAGTAGCCCTTGGTGTGGCGGGTGCAGGCATAGCATTTGCTTTGCAGGAAGTGATCGCCAGTTTTGCGGGGTGGCTGGCTTTATTATTTGGCAACTTCTACAAACCAGGCGATCGGGTGCAATTGGGGGGTATCAAAGGTGATGTTATCGATATTGGTATTCTTCGCACCACACTTATGGAAACGGGGAATTGGGTAGATGGTGATTTGTATAATGGTAGAATTGTGCGCATAGCCAACAGCTTTGTATTTAAAGAACCTGTATTTAATTACTCAAGCGACTTTCCTTTTCTATGGGATGAAATAAAAATCCCTGTTCGTTTTGGAAGTGACCATGAAAAAGCAAGAACTATTTTTTATAAGGTAGTAACTGATGTAACGTCTGAATTTGCCAAGGAAGCCATTACCACATGGGCCACCATGACCAATAAATACAGGGTTGAAAATGCAAAGACCGATCCGATTGTTACGTTAATCTTCAATGATAATTGGATTGAGTTTACCATTCGATATGTAGTAAACTACAAGTTCAGAAGGATCACCAAGGATAAGTTGTTTACAGCCATTCTAAATGAGTTGCATCAAACAAAGGATTCCGTCACATTAGCCTCAGCAACTTTTGAGGTAACATCCTTGCCTCCACTTTCTATTAACGTAATGAAAGATTAGAAATCATGGATGAATTTTTAAACTACGTACTTTTTAAAAATGGAAAATACATCCTCACAACAGGATCATTGGTTTCAATCATCCTTTTGTTTCTTGCCGTTCGCGTTGGGTTATTTTTAATAAAGAGAATTCTTAAGCGCTTTTTCTTAAAGCGACAAGTTGATGCAGGAAGACAAGAAGCCATTTATCAACTCATCTCATACCTGCTTTGGACTATCGCCCTTGTAGCGGCTTTGGAAATGACAGGAGTGCAGATCACATTCCTACTCGCGGGTTCTGCAGCACTGTTGGTTGGATTAGGATTAGGATTACAACAAATTTTTCAAGACCTGGTATCCGGTATATTCATTTTAATTGAAGGCACAATAAAAGTAAACGATGTTATTGAGTTAGATGGTATGGTTGGGAAAATTTTATCGGTGAACCTACGAACCTCACAAGTATTAACTCGTGACGGGATTATGATTATCGTACCCAATCATAAATTTATAATAGAGAAAATAACTAATTGGAGCCACAGTTCTACAAGCACACGATTTAAAGTAGAAGTAGGCGTAGCGTATGGAAGTGATGTGGAAAAGGTACGAGCCATTTTACTCAATTGCGTGAAAAACCATTCTGAGATAATTCAAGAAAATAAGGGTGACGAACATGGGCCATTTGTTCGGTTTGTTGATTTTGGAGATAGTGCGTTAAAATTTGAACTTTATTTTTGGACGAATAGTATTTTTCAGGTAGAGTTTGTAAAAAGCAATCTACGATTCGACATTGATAAAGATTTTCGCATGCAAGGCATTACCATTCCTTTCCCGCAACGCGTTATTCACATCAAAAATCAGTAGTTTCAAGTCTTGATGAGGCTAGGCAAGATTATATGTACAATTTTCTTTTCTCTGGGATTGGTAACATCCTTTGCTCAAACCTATCGGATGCAATCGTACAATACGCAATCCGGCTTATTATCCGATCATATTAATGATGTGGCTCAAAATGATGATGGAACACTTTGGATTTTAAACAACAAGGGACTTTCAACATTTGATGGTATTAAATTTCATAACCATAGAGACTCAAACAATCTCTTTCCTATCTCCACTAATAGCAGAATTAAAATAGTTACTTCAAATCAGGTTATAGTAGCTGGCCTTAACGCAGTCTCTCATTTTGTTGGGCGGTATTGGAAAGATTCGAAATGGAATAATCTGGCATTCCCTGACTCCCTGAATTATTCATCAAAACGAATTTGGGATGCTGCTATAGTGGAAAATGAATTACTTGTTAAACTGGTTTTCAGGAATTTATTGTTTTCATATTCCTCAGTAAGTAAAACTTGGGATTCTATTCCAATACCAATGGCCGCCCACAACAAGTTTAACAGAATACTTATTCGAGAAACCGGAACTTTTCTTTTAGCCCATACCGGCATTTATAAGGAAACCCAGAAAGAGTGGCAAGAAGTATTAGTATTTGATAAAAGTCAGCAAAACCACAATGCAACAGATATTGTCTTTGACAATCAGGCAGACTCTTCATTCTGGCTAGTGGGCACCAATTGGTTTGCTAAATATGAAGACGGGGAACTTACTCAAATTCCGATCCCAACCTCATTAGCCGATTCCAAATTTCAGGTGCTAAGAAAAAGTAACAACGGCTTTCTGTTTTTTAGAAGTGATAAGTCTTTCTTTTGGTATCACATTAAATCAAATACTTTCCAATCCTTCATTTCCTTATCGGAGGATATTGGGGTAACAAACTCAAGAATATTTCCTGACAAGGAAAATGGACTTTGGATTACCAGTTATAGAGGCCTACATCACATCCCAAGTTTTCTCTTTTCAGGGTTTGGTAAAGAAAAAGGATTGTTAGACGCAGAAGTTTCTTTAATTAAAGAATTAGCACCGGATGAGTATTTAATTGGTTTTAAAAATGGCTTTGGAATATTAAAAGATGATTCAATTGTATACAGCCATAAGACTTCACTTTGGAATGGGCAAAGTGCCTTGCTGCTTAGCGCGGCAAGAGATAATAACAACAGAACCTATCTTGCCGGCCATCAACTAGGAGTTGGAATACTTCAAAAGGATTTTTCAGTCAATTGGATTCCGCAAGCGGAAACTAATATTGTGATGGTTAGCTATTTGAAAGACACCTTGTGGGCGGGAACCGGTTCGTCTGAACTTTATTTTCTTAGCAAAGGGAAATTAATAAAGAAAGTTTTTCTAAACGGATATCCACGGCAATTAGCAGAATTACCAGATGGTAGTTTATTGGTATGCACTCGAAGTGGGATTAGAATTATTTCTGGCTCATTGGTAAAAGAGATTAGTGACGCTCCAAATTTATTGCAAAAGCAGGTGTACTGCTCGTTCATGGAAAATAATAAAATTTACCTTGGCACCGAAGGTGGGTTGGCAATTCTTGAAGATGGAATGATAAAGAAGGGAATCATTCAGGGCAAGCACATAGATCGAGCCATTTACTCTATTATCAAGGGAAAAGAAGGTTACTGGTTTGGAACAGACAATGGAATTTATTTATTAAAAGACACAACACTAACTCATTTTGATGAAAGTAGTGGATTGGTAGGTTGGGAAATAAACCGGGGAGCCTTTATAGAAGACAGCAAAGGCAGGCTAGTAATAGGAACTAATAAAGGTTTTAATTTTTATGATCCTATTCATTCTGAAAATAAAGAGTTGGTATTCAATCCAAAAATAAAATGGATACGCTCCACACAAAAATCTTTCACAAGCAGTGATTCCATCTCGCTCTCTTACAACGATAATTTTTTAACGATTGGAATGGAGGCAATCTCATTTACGGGCAAACCCATCGAATTTCGGTACCGAATGAATGGCTATCAAAAAGATTGGCAATATCTCTCTAGCTCCGATGTCCGAGATGTTATTTATAGAAATCTGCCGTCAGGCAAATTTTATTTTGAGTTTCAGGCACGCTTAGACAATTCATCGTGGAGCACCAGTACCAAAAGTCAATTGATTCGTATCTCAGCACCTTTCTATGGCAGCTATGCCTTCTACCTCCTGTTATTCCTGATTGCGGGCGTATTGGGTTATTTTATTCGTTGGCTATTTAGTAATCAAAAAATTAGAGCGCGTCTGAAACTTGAAATTGAAAAAAAGATTAGTGAATTAAAGAAGAGCGAAGCTAAGTTGGAATTGGCGTTGGAAAATTCAAAAATGGGGGTTTGGATGTATTACTTTGATTCGGACCAAGCTGAATATAGTAATGAGATGTACGAGATTTTAGATGTTGAGCCTGGATCTGAACCCTTAAAAAAAGATATTTATTTATCCATTCTTCACAAAGAGGATCAAAAGACGGTACGAACAAATTTACTCAGGGCAATAAAAGATCGGAACTCCTACAATATTGAATTTAGAATTATTTTAAGAAATGGAAGCCAACGATGGGTGCATGTGAAGGGACGGGTAACTTACAAATCAGATGGATCTCCAGATATATTTAGTGGCACCATGAACGACATCACAACCCGAAAGGAATTAGAAATGGATCGTGAAAAGATTATTACAGAATTAGAAAAGACTAATAAAGAGTTGGATCGATTTATATACAGTGTGTCCCACGATCTTAGCGCTCCTATCAAATCCATTCAAGGGTTAATAAATCTAACTCGAATGGAAAAATTGAGCGAAGACTCACAGCATTACCTCTCGCTAATTGAACGGAGTATAAGTCGCCAAAATCAATTCATCAAAGAAATAATTGAATATGGGCGAAATAACAGAACGCTGGTTCATATGGAATCTGTGAATATTGAGAGCCTGGTCAACAATATTATTGAAGATCTAAAGTATTCAGAACATTACTCTACATCTGAAATCAATGTTTATATTGATCCCGAAGTAAAAATTATTGAGTGTGATCAAATTAGAATGAAAATTATCTTAAATAATTTATTATCCAATGCTATCAAATTTAAATCAAAATTTAAAGACAAACATATCGTAAATATAAATGTCTTTAAACTTGATAATCGTTTTGGTTTAACCATTGAAGACAATGGGATTGGCATTGGTGATAAACATTTAGATAGATTGTTCACCATGTTTTATAGGGCTACGGATCAACAATCGGGTTCAGGAATTGGGCTGTACATTGCATTTGAGGCCGCCAAAAAAATGAATTTATCGTTGACCGTTTCATCGAAATTGGGTGAAGGAAGCATTTTCACATTGAAATAAGTCGACAAGATTTTCTATTTTTCGATAGTAAATCTAAATCCTTCGCTTATGTCAAAATCAACCCGCAGAAAGTTTATAGCCAGCGCTTCTTTACTAACTTTGGTGCCAGCCATTGAATCCTTATCTATGAAAGAAGAAAAGCCAACACTTGTTCATCATGTTTTTTTCTGGTTAAAGAATCCAGATTCAAAAGAAGATTTAGCAAAACTACTTGCAGGAGTTAAGTCGTTATCAAAGATTGAGACTATCCGTAAAATTCATGTGGGGGTGCCAGCCTCTACCGAAAAGCGTGATGTAGTTGATAATAGTTATTCCGTATCTGAACTCATGTTTTTTGACGATACTGCCGGACAAAAAACATATCAAGATCATCCCATTCACCAAAAGTTTATTGCTGATTGCTCAGCCTTGTGGGAAAAGGTGGTGGTGTATGATACGATGAGTGCGTAAGTTCCTAATCAAGGGACCTCTTTTTCTTTTGCTTGCCAATTCGCAAACTTTCTTCCTTTTGCCAAAGTTGAAAGTTCTGTTGAGCGATTTGAAAATGTTTCAAATAGGAATTATTAAAATTCATAGCAGGTGAAGTGGTAGCTGTCATTTTATTTGCAATTTTTCAGTAAGACAACTCTGTATAGCGATACCCCCAATCAGATTCCCTATTTCTTCTTAGTCTATTTTGGTGGTTCCCGTTCCGCCATCTATCTTCCGCCCCGTGAAAAAGGAAAATCTCTTGGCTTATATCTGTTTGGCAGGTATCTCCCTTATCTGGGGAACAACCTTTATGGTCATGCGAATAGGTGTATTGCAATTTCCTCCGTTCTTATTTGCTGCCATCCGCCAGATTACAGCAGGATCCTTATTATGTGGGTTTCTTCTGCTTATTAAAAGAGAAAATTTTCCTTCTCTCGCTACGCTAAGAATTCAAGCCTTTCGGGGATTTTTATTAATAACCTGTGGCAATGGACTTGTTTCTTGGGCAGAGGTTGTTGTAACGAGTGGGCTTGCCGCAATCATTTGCTCAACATTACCCGTTATGGTAATTCTGATTAACCTGGCAATTAACCGCTATGAACGACCAACACCCACCATTGTTTTTGGATCCCTTATTGGATTAGCCGGAATCGTTTTAATCTTTAGTGAATTTCTGTCCGACTTCATTAATCCCCGCTATCAGATTGGCATTCTCTTAATCTTTACAGCCACCCTTGCCTGGGGTATCGGGAGTATTCTTACCAAGCGTTCTATTCAAAACTCAAATCCATTTTTAAATGCCGGGTTGCAGATGCTCTTTGGCGGAATCTTTTGCTTACCGTTTAGTTTTGCATTTGATGATCTTCAGCATATCATCTTGACAAACGAAGTTATCTTTGCACTCTCCTACTTAATAATAGTAGGTTCAATAAGTGCCTTTAGTATGTATGTTTATACCCTGAGTAAATTGCCTATGACGATTGCTTCGTTATACTCATACATCAATCCATTAGTTGCTGTTGTGTTAGGGTGGCTTGTGCTTGACGAAAAATTGAATCTAAAAATTGGAGTTGCATTTTTGATTACCATAGCCGGGATTTATCTGGTAAACTATGGCTATCAACAGCAAAAGAAAAAACAATACGAATCGCTAAAATTATAATATGATTTCAGAAATTAGTTTTCATCCCGTTGAGGAAAATAAGAACATTCATTCTAATGAAAAACCTGCGTTCTCTATTCTTATTCCTTCCTGGAATAATCTTGACTATCTGAAATGTTGTATTCAAAGCATTACCAAAAACTCTCGCTATGCACATCAAATAATCGTTCATGTAAATGAAGGGAAGGACGGAACATTAGAATGGGTGAAAGAACAAGGTTTTGACTTTACCTATTCCAAAGGAAACGTAGGCGTATGCTATGGATTTAACTCTCCTGCAGCATTAGCCAAAACAGATTATCTCCTGCTATCAGATGATGATTATTACTTTGCCCCCGATTGGGATTATTATTTATTAGAAGAAATAAAAAAATTAGATCACATCTATTTTTCGATATGCGGAACGATGATAGAACATAGTGATACAAAATACTCAAGCATGATTGCTCCGCATAACTTTGGTAAAACGGTGAAAGAATTTGATGAAGAGAGATTTTTAAAAGAGTATAAATCATTTCCCTTTGAAGATTGGAATGGGACTAATTGGTATCCCATGATTTTGCACAAAACTATCTGGAATTTAATTGGTGGACTTAGTACGGAGTTTACACCCGGCATGGGTTCCGATCCAGACATGATGATGAAGCTTTGGCATTGTGGAGTTAGATACTATAAAGGTGTTAGTGCTTCCAGAGTGTATCACTTTACATCGCGCAGTACCGCACGGGTAAAGAAGAATGATGGCAACAAACAATTCCTATTAAAATGGGGGCTTTCAAAATCAACTTTCTTTGATATGTATTTACGACTGGGGCAACCCTTCACGGGTTATACACCCGAGCCTGATAAAAGTGGATATAGGTTAAAGTTACTTCGTGATCAACTGAAAAGATTATTCTCTGTGTGGAGATAATTCTCTTTAACCACATAGGCACATAGATGAAATAAAACATTCACCGCAAAGTCGCGAAGACGCAATGAAAATTAATTGATTCTCTGAATACTACCAATCACATCAATCTTACCAGCCTTTCTTAATCACTTCACAGATGTATTCAACATTCGCTTCAGTCACTTTTAAGTGAAGTGGTAACACAATATAGTTTTCTTCTACTGCATCCATATTTGGTAAATCCTCTCTCCGGCCACCAAAAATACTATAGCGATCATTGCGAAAATGTACCTGACTTGATTCTATTCTCTTATCGCGCAAAGCACGCATAAATCCAGTTCTATCTTTTTCAACTAAGGCAGTACAAAGCCATGCGGCATGTGTGCGGTCAGTTGCATTGGCGCCAATTAATTTAATGCCAGATGCTCCTTTCAATCCTTTCTTATACGCTTCAAAAATTAGTTGCCTATGATTTAGAATTTCATCAAACTCGGCAAGCGAAGCCAGTCCCATAGCTGCACTGATATCAGTCATCTGATATTTATACCCTACCTCAGTAATATCATTTTCCCACGTTCCTTTTTGTTTGTCAGACCGATCAATCCCGAACCAACGGATACGTTCTGCTTTTGGAACCAAATCTTTATCCTGAACAATTAACATTCCGCCATCCCCCGTAGTAATGTGTTTAATCGCCTGAAACGAAAACATGGTGAACTCAGAAATCTCACCGATCTTTTTTCCTTTATAGGTTGCACCCGGTGCGTGGGCAGCATCTTCAATCACAGGTATGTTGTACTCTTTTGCAATTGCATGCAACTCGTCCATATCGCACGGCAATCCGCCATAGTGCACACACACAATCGCTTTTGTTTTTTCATTAACCAGTTCACGAACATGCTTTACATTAATGTTTAATGTTTCGGGATCAACATCAGCAAAGCGGATGGTTACACCCATGTATAAAAATGGAATGTTAGTAGCGGTACAAGTGAATACCGGAACGATCACCTCATCGCCTGCTTGCAGACCAGATAATATATAAGACAAATGGAGTGCATCAGTACCCGAGCCAACCGCAATAGAGGCCCCGGATCCGGCAAACCGTTTTGTAAATTCTGTTTCAAATTCAGTTACCCGGGGTCCTTGTCCAATCCATCGCGAATGCAAGACCTGTGTTACTCCTTCTATCGCTTTTTCAGGAACGTGTGGATGAAATAACACAATACCTTCCGACTCGTGCATTACAGGCAATTCATTCAAAGGTTTTTCATGATGCATAAAAAAAACCGGGTTTTAATTTCCGGTCGGCAAATTTAATCCAAAATAAAGAAGGCTCCGCACGCGGAGCCTTCAATGTAATTATATACTTATTAATCAAATATTTGGTTGTGGAGTTGTTCGCAAGTATGGCTTAATTCGGGTATGCCCTTTCGGGAATTTTCCAGCAATGTCTTCATCTTTAACTGCCGCAGTAATAATTACATCCTCACCGTGTTTCCAGTTGGCAGGCGTTGCCACACTATAACCTGCAGTCAATTGTAAACTATCAATTACACGGATGATTTCATCAAAATTACGGCCCGTAGAAGCCGGATAGGTAATAGTAAGCTTTACTTTTTTATCAGGCCCAATTACAAATACAGATCGCACCGTAAACTTATCACTCACCTGCGGGTGAATCATGTCGTACAGGTTGGCCACCTTAAAATCCGGGTCGGCAATTATCGGAAAATTAACTACCGTCTTTTGCGTTTCATTGATATCCCCAATCCACCTCATATGCGATTCAAGTGGGTCAGCACTTAACGCCATCACTTTAACATTTCGCTTATCAAATTCGGCACGAAGCTTTGCCACTGCCCCTAATTCTGTTGTACAAACCGGGGTAAAATCAGCAGGGTGAGAAAAAAGTACTCCCCAGCTAGCACCTAACCACTCATGAAATTTTATTGAGCCCTCGGATGTTTCTGCTGTGAAATCAGGGGCGATATCTCCTAAACGTACTGACATAATGGAATAGAGTTAAATGAGGAACAAATATATTATAACTCTACTAATTCTGTATACTAATAATTATTCTTTGCTCAATATCTTTTCTCGCCTAACTATTTTATCTAGGGTACTTTCCGATAAAATACGCAGAGTTTCATCCCGCACACCCGCAAAACTGTCTCGAATACCACAGGTTTTTTCATCGCGACATTCTTCGCAAGGTTCATAATAATTTAAGGATACACACGGCAACATGGCTATTGCGCCATCCATTAACCTTATTATTTCCATCAGATTTACATCTTCAGGTTTTTTGTACAAATAATAGCCTCCCCCTTTCCCTTTTTTGCTATGCAATACCTGGGCATTTTTAAGTTCCAGTAAAATTGCCTCCAGAAATTTTTTAGGTATGTGCTGGCGATCGGCTATTTCCTGAATATGAACAGGCCCTTCCTGATATCGTTCGGCCAGGTAGATTAGCGCGTGAATCGCATATTTGCATTTCTTTGACAGCATAATGGTTCAAGTTATACTTTTTATGAATAATAAGAATTTTGTGCCGAATATTGAATTCAAAACTTGTACTTAGCAAATCAGTTTCATTTAAACTTTACAAAATTGGTTATCTCCAGGCCCCAGTTTAATACAATCATCTCCTTTTCGCTCTTTCTCATTATCACGGTGGTTGTGTTTTCTATGAATATAATTTCCATCATGAATGATACTGCTGCCTGGTACAACTATGTGATAGCGGCCTTACTCTTGCCAATAGGATTATTTGTTTTATACAAGATGTTTATCCGGTATAAAATAATCCGAGCTGGTAATAATTCAATTGATATAAGTTATCCGGTGTTACGGCAAACCGAAAAATATCCATTACAATCCATAGTTGCCTGGCGCGAGAATGTTATTAAAACCGGTAAGAACTCGGTTTATAAACAACTAGAAATATTAATGGACAACAAAAAGAGAATTAGCATCGGTCATAAGGAGCACACAGAGTATGTGCGGCTGGTTCAGTATCTTCAACATAAGATCCCTAAAAAAAAGACGGCTGGCGCGTAGCTTAGTGCATTGGTAAAGTTTTAAAACCTTTATACTTTTGCAGCCCTCACTTGATTAAACTCAAGCTGTTAATGCCCAGGTGGTGAAATTGGTAGACACGCTACTTTGAGGGGGTAGTGCCGCAAGGTGTGCTGGTTCGAATCCAGTTCTGGGCACAGTTATGATGTTCTTTGTTTACGCTATTAAAAGTGTAACCCGTAATTACATTTACGTTGGTCTTACAAATAATTTTGACCGAAGATTTCTTGAGCATAATTCCGGTAAAAATAAGACGACTAGGCCTTACTGTCCGTTCGAACTAATATTGCTTGAGGAACTGCCAACAAGACTGGAGGCAAGAGCCAGAGAAAAGTTTTTAAAGTCAGGCTCTGGAAAAGAATTTTTAAAAACATTGCTGGTTCCAAAAATTGAATAGTGCCGCAAGGTGTGCTGGTTCGAACCTGCCTGCCGGTAGGCAGGTCCAGTTCTGGGCACTCAGAATAAAATAAAATGCCTTCGATAGGTTAGACCTGTCGAAGGCATTTTTGTTTGTATAGCCTTAGTTAAAAGGGCAAGTCATCACTTGCATTGGTGTCTGGCATAAATGTTTCATCCGTAGGTGGTGGTACATTGCGATCCGATCCGCTTGTTTGCTTTCCAATTTTCCAGGCACGCACATCTGTATACCAACGGCCATTGTATTCACGACTTTCTATATTCACTGAGGCAGTAATTGCTTCTCCCACAGAAATCTTTATTTCATCTACTTTTTCGCCCCACAGGGAAAGACACACTTTCTTTGGGTATTGACCCGGAGTTTCCATAATAAACTCCTGTTTCTTCCAAACTCCGTTTTTACCTTGTCCTGATTGCATCGGTAAAAGACTTACCACGGTTCCGCTAATTTCCATTGCCATAATTTAAATTCTTTAAAAGGTAAAAATAAGGAACTGCATTTCTAAATGAAAGTCATCAAAGTGCTCCATTTTTAATCTCATCCACAACAGCCGGATCTGTTAATGTAGAGGTATCACCCAGATTATTCATTTCACCTTCTGCCACTTTGCGCAATATCCTTCTCATAATTTTTCCACTGCGTGTTTTAGGCAATCCACTTACAAATTGAATTTTGTCGGGTTTGGCTATAGGGCCAATAATTTTTGAAACCAGTTCGCGGATTTCGGTGCGGAGTTTTTCCTCGTCTTCGGGAGTTTCATAACAAATCACATAAGCATAAATCCCTTGCCCTTTCACATCGTGGGGGTAGCCTACCACGGCTGTTTCGCACACAGCAGCATGTTCATCAATCGCACTTTCAACTTCAGCAGTGCCCATGTTATGACCCGAAACAATAATAATATCATCTACTCTTCCAGTGATCCGATAAAATCCTTCTTCATCACGTTTGCACCCATCCCCAGTAAAATATTTTCCCGGAAAGGTGGAGAAATACGTTTCCTTAAATCGCTGGTGATCGCCATAAATTGTTCGCGCCATCGAGGGCCATGGAAATTTAATTGTTAATCTTCCTTCTACACCGTTTGGAAGTATTTCATTTCCACTTTCATCCATCACAGCAGGTTGAACTCCCGGCAACGGAAGCGTTGCAAAGGCCGCCTTTAATTTAGTTACATGAGCGATTGGTGAAATCATAATTCCACCGGTTTCAGTTTGCCACCAGGTATCTACAATCGGGCATTGGCTGCGGCCGATGTGTTCATAGTACCAATGCCAGGCTTCTTCATTGATGGGTTCACCAACAGAACCCAACACTTTCAAAGAATGAAGATCGGATTGATGCACAAAACTCAGTGGCGCTTTTTCTAAGGAACGAATAGCGGTTGGCGCGGTGTAAAAAATATTCACCTTATGCTTTTCAATCACTTGCCAGAAACGACCCATATCAGGCCACGAAGGAATTCCTTCAAACATTAACGTAGTTGCGCCTGCTGCCAAGGGTCCGTATACTATATAGGAGTGTCCTGTTATCCAACCGATGTCGGCCGTGCACCAATATACTTGCCCCTGTTGATATTGAAACACAGTTTGAAAAGTATACGTGATGTTTACCATATAACCTCCACAGGTGTGAACCATTCCTTTTGGTTTGCCTGTAGAGCCAGATGTATAAAGGATGAAAAGTAAATCTTCCGCATCCATGATTTCCGGGTCGCACACTGGCTGTGTATTTTTGATTTCATCATGCCACCAAACATCACGACCTGCTTGCATTGAAATTTTACTGTCTGTGTATTTAAACACAATTGTTTTTTCTACACCCGCACATTTTTGAAGTGCTTCATCTACAATTGGCTTTAAATCAATTTTCTTTTCACCGCGCGAAGAGCCATCACTGGTAAGAACAACTTTGCAACCCGCATCATTAATGCGATCAACTAATGAACCCGAAGAGAATCCGGCAAATACAACAGAATGTACCGCACCAATCCGTGCACATGCTAACATGGCATACGCTGCTTCAGGAATCATGGGTAGATAAATACACACCCGATCGCCTTTTACTACTCCATTATTCTTGAGCATGTTGGCAACCTTGCATACTTCATCATGCAATTGCTGATATGTAATGTGTTGCGATTTCCTTTGGGGATCGTTCGCTTCCCAAATAATAGCCGTTTGATTGGCTTTATCTGCCAGATGACGATCGATACAATTTTCAGTGATATTCAACTTCCCACCCACAAACCATTTTACTTCAGGTTTACGAAAATCCCATTCGAGTACAGAGTTCCATTTTTTGTGCCACACAAAATCCTCTGCAACTTCAGCCCAAAATTTCTCGGGTTGCTCAGTGCTTTCTTTGTAAACCTGTAGATAATCGGATTGGCTTGCAATTTTTTTCATTTGAGATCAGAGATAGAAACGAACCTCTAAAATCGATTTCTTAATCGATATTTCAAAGGTGTGTTGTACTAAAGGCTAGATTATGAACTCCGAAGCAACAGCCACTAATGCTCCGGTAATCGCCACCGCTAGTTTTTTTGCGTTAAACCGATGCTCGGGGCTGCTTTCAAACACAATGGTAGTAGAGATATGTAAAAAATTTCCACTGACAAGTGCATATAAATAAATCAAACCAGTATCGGTTAGCACTTCACTTTCTATAAAATAAGAACTGACTAATAATCCAATTGGTGCCGCTAATGAAAATGTGACCAAATGAGGTAATGCTTTTCTTTTCGAATGAAGTTGAGACGCCAGCACTGTCATTAATGCAAATGCTGCCGGTGCGCGATGCAATGCAATACCAAGCAAAACAGAATTTACATCGTGCCCAAAACTCATAGCAGTGGGTTTTGCCAACATGCTGCCTTCCAAAAAAGCATGAACACACAAAGCAACTAATAACACTAAAGCCGAAACTGTGTGATGGTGATGGGAATGATGACCACTATGATCGTGATGATCATGGGTGTGGATGTGCCCGTGTTCAATTCCTGAAGTAAAATATTCTAAAAGTTGTTGCAGGAAGAACCCGGCCAATACAAATAATCCAATAAACTCAACTCCCTGATTTTGCTGATACAGCTCTGGTAAGATGTGTGTAACCGTAATGGCAAACAAAAATGAGCCAGCAAACACCAGCAACAATTTAAAGTTACTTTCCTTGGCCGAAGGCACTAAGTAAACCATGAGTCCTGCTACAAGCGGAGTAAAAAAGAGCACGATTAATTTTATTGTCATAACCTTACTCTGTATTTAGATATTGTTGTAAAATCCTATCACGGATTAATTGTTAAATATTTATTGATATTCTCGGTGGCGAAAGTAGCCATACCATCGGTCGTGGAATAAATTAAAAACGCATCAAGTTCAGGATGTTTCTTAAGTAGTTCAATTGCTTTTACATGACCCATCGACATAATAGCGGTTCCCCACGCATCGGCAGTTGTGCAATCATCAGCAAAAACTGAAGCACTTAAAATTTCGCGCATGGCGGGGTAACCCGAATTTGGATCAATCGTATGTGAGTATTTTTTACCCTCCACTTCGCGATAGTTAAAATAATTTCCAGAAGTTGTAAAGGATCGATTGGTTAACGAAACATACGCCTTAAACGTTTGTTCTCGTTCCGTTGAGTTTGGATCGAGGATGCCTAACTCCCATGGTTTTCCCGATTGAAGATTTATTCCAATTGCCATACCTTCTCCCCCTAACTCAACCAGCATATTTTTAATTCCCTTACTCCTCAAAAAATCTGTGATTATATCAGCACCATAGCCTTGACCAATTCCTCCAAAATCTAATTGCGACCGTGGATCAAGCTTCCAAACACTATCCTGGTTAAACTGAATTTTCTCAAAGCCAATAAAATTCCGGATAGAATCGATTCTTGAACTGTCAGGCCTGCTTACTTTTTGAGAACCAAATCCCCACAAGTTTACCAAGGGCATTACGGTAGGATCAAATGCCCCCTGTGAATCAGAAAAAACTTTGCTTGCAATTTTTATAGGTTGCAATAGATATGGCAACTTGAATTTAAATCCTGTGTTTGACTTATTAAAAAGTGAAACTTCGGAAGTTGGATTATAATTATTGATGGACTGATTTACCAGAACAAGAATTGAATCAACTGAAACTTTAAAATCCCGATGTTTAGAATCAAAATAAGTGATGTGATAACTGGTGGCCATCGTTTCACCTTCAATCTTTATAGGAGTTTTATCTTCAGAACTCCGCCATTTCCATACCGCCCACATGGCTGCAAGAACCAACACCGAATACAACGCGTTTTTCAATCGATTATTCATGTTACAATAATTGGGGTGCAAGTTAAGCTCCTAACGTGCACTGTAAACTGTTTTAGCGGTTTATTTGCTTAACTTTCCGATCTCATAAAAACTATGCGCGAAGATTATTTAAAAGGAGAAACTGATGGGCTAAGTGCAGCGGAAAAGGAAATTGAGAAAGCCTTGCGCCCATTAACGTTTAGCGATTTTACCGGACAACAAAAGATTGTAGATAATATTAAGGTGTTTGTGCAAGCCGCCAAACAACGGGCCGAAGCATTGGACCACGTACTTCTTCACGGTCCTCCAGGCCTTGGTAAAACAACACTCTCTTTTATTATTGCTAATGAGTTAGAGTCGCGCATTAAAATTACATCGGGGCCAGTGTTAGATAAACCAAGTGACCTTGCAGGATTACTTACCAATCTTGAAACTAACGATGTACTTTTCATTGATGAGATCCATCGACTTAATCCAATCGTGGAAGAGTATTTGTACTCCGCCATGGAAGATTATCGCATCGACATTATGTTGGACTCCGGCCCGAATGCGCGATCGGTACAAATCACGCTCAATCCATTTACACTTGTAGGTGCTACCACACGAGCAGGGTTACTCACCGCTCCACTTCGTGCACGATTTGCCATTAATGCCCGATTAGAATATTATGACGCTCAGTTGCTCACAAAAATTGTAAATCGTTCGGCTGAGATTTTAAAGACTCCCATTATTGAAGATGCCGCTTTTGAAATTGCGCGCAGAAGTCGTGGCACCCCGCGAATTGCCAATAATCTTTTAAGACGCACGCGCGACTTTGCCCAGATAAAAGGCGATGGTACCATTACAAAAGCCATTGCTCAAATGGCTCTCAAAGCATTGGATGTAGATGAGAACGGGCTTGATGAAATGGATAATCGCATTCTAAGTACGATCATCGAAAAATTTAAAGGTGGCCCTGTGGGACTAACTACAATAGCAACCGCTGTTGGAGATGAAGCCGAAACGATTGAAGAAGTGTATGAACCTTTTCTGATTCAAGAAGGATACATCAAACGCACAAGTCGCGGCCGCGAAGCAACCGAAAAAGCATACAAGCATTTAAAGATTGTTCCCCCACGAAGAACACAAGGATTGTTTGATTGATAATTCACTGAAAGAATTCGAAAATAAAAAGGCCTCATGATAAACATGAGGCCTTTCAATCCTTTTAAAAACTAAAATTAGTTGTACCCTTGATTCTGCTTAAGGGTGGGTTCCCCGTCTTTCTTACTATTCAGAATTTCCTGAATGGGAATCGGAAAATACTCATGCTTATTCTTTACAAACTGCACTCCATTAAGGTAGCTTCGCTTCGTTCCTTCCTTCAAATAATAAGCATTAAGGGTTACGTCTGCAATTCCCCAACGAACCAGATCAAATCTTCTATGACCTTCCATGCCAAATTCAAGTCGTTGCTCAAATTGAACGGATTTCCTTGACTTATCCTGATCAGTCCAAACTGTTTGATACGTGTTGATCACATAATTTGCCGCTGGGTTACCATCAGTTTTTAGAACGAACCCGGCCGGATTTGCTGCCCTGGTTCTTATTTGATTTACGTAGCCGCGAGCATTTTCAAGGTTATTTAACTCAACTTCGATTTCGGCAAGCCATAGTAAAACATGCGAGTAACGAATCATCCGATAGTTATTGGCATTTAGTCGAGGATTACCGGCAAAGGTATTTGTACCTACATCGGATCGATACATAACGTGTTTCTTAGGAGAATAGGGTCCACCATAAGCTTGATCGCGAATGTAGGCCTTACCAGGATGCGTACCCCAATCCAAATATGGAATTCCTCTGCGGCCTACTGTCCAGTCAAGTCGTGGATCAAAAGTACCAGCATCAGGAGTAAAAGCAGCATTTGATTCTATTCCCTGATCGTTTATTACATCCGAATCATTAAATGTATCCAACAATGGCAATCCCGCTCCGTCCGTTTTAAACGAATTGACAAGGTTTTGGGAAGGTTGAAAAAAACCACAGCATGTAGTTACACCCCCGCCACCATAAGGATAGTTTAATGTTGATCCAATATTTCCATTTTCACCTCCTGGTGCTCCGTCATTCACAGAGTATTCAACTTCAAATATAGACTCGGCATTATTGTTTGTTGAAGCTCTGAAGTTATCATGGTATTTAGCCATTAAACTAAATTGTCCACTGGTTACAATCTCTAGTAAAAGCGTTTTAGCCTCAGCATATTTTTTCTGATATAGTTTAGCCTTGGCCAGCGTGGCTGCAGCTGCCCACTTGGTAGCACGACCTTTTTGGGCTTGAATGTTTGGCAGAACACTATAAGCTGCTTGCAAGTCGGCTTCAATCTTTGGCCAAATATCCACGTTATTAGGTTGCTTGGTACTTTCTAAATTATTTGGATCGTAAATTACCTCATCGATATAAGGAACGTTGTTAAACATTTTCTTTAACTCGAAATGATAATGACCACGCAGAAATCTTGCTTCGGCAGTAATTTGTAAACGTTCAGCATCAGTGATGTCCGTTACTTTTGGTAAAATTTGCAATACATCATTGGCTCTGGCTATACCATCATACATGCCTCTCCATTTTCCACGGAAGTAAATATTGTCTGAAGCAATGTTGTGTTGTTCGATTAATGAAATCGGAGGTTGATCACCTGCAATAGTGCCCTTATAGGCATCATCAGAAGCTACACTTCCATAAACCCAATTATCGGCTCCTACTTGGTAAGATCGATAAGCACCTTCGGCAGTTGCCCAACCATCTAACAAGGCATAAGCACCAATCAACAATGAATTGACACCCTTTCCATTTGCGAGTGCCGCTGAACTAAGAGCAGCCTTTGGCGCCACGTCCAGGAATGAATCTGAACATGAAACGCTCATGCCCAAATACATCACTAAAAATAATATTGATAATTTTTTCATGTTTTTATTTTTTAAAAGGTCATGTTTACGCCTAGTAAATATTGCTTAGCTGCCGGATAAGCTCCGCCATCCACACCAATCTGCCGGTCATTACCAGCAGCATAATTGCGTAGGTTAATTTCAGGATCCATACCGGAATACTTGGTGATAGTAAATAAGTTTTGACTTTGAACATAAACCCTTGCGGATCCAATTCCTATTTTCGATAGTATGGTCGATGGGAGCGTATATGTAAGTTGAATATTCTTCATTCGGAAATAAGAACCATTTTCCAAATAATAGGTAGATGGCAAAATACTTACCTGATCGCTAGATGTCAGTTGAGGAAGTATGGCATCTGTCTTTCCAGGCCTCCAACTATCATATAGCATGCGCGTGCTTCGGTTACCCGCAAACGTTGGAAAGTCGGTCCAGTATTTTACATAGTTAAAAATTTGGTTTCCGTGAACCCCTTGGCCAAACACTGCTAATCCGAAATTTTTATAATTAACGTTCAGATTTATACCATAAGAGAAATCTGGATGCGGGTTGCCAATGATTGACAAGTCCTGCGTATTGATCACACCATCATTATTAATGTCTCTGAATTTAAATCGGCCTGCTTTGTTTTGGTTAGTACCTAAATTATTAACTGGGGCGGCTGCAGCTTCATCATTAGATTGAAAAATCCCATCAATAGTATATCCAAAGAAGGAAGAGATTGGAAAGCCTTGTTGTGTAACCACAAAGTTTTGAATCCGTTCATCGTTAATACCAAAATACTGAGTAGAGGCATCCCCAGTGGTTTTAGTAACTGAGTTACGATAAGCACTAAAATTTCCGCCAATTGAATAGGTAAGATCACTGCTCACCGATCCATTATAGCTTAAGCTAAGATCAATGCCTCGATTACGCATGGATCCAATATTCTGAAAAGGTAAAACAGCCACACCAGATGTTAGAGGTGCCTGAACCGGGAATAGCATATCCGTTGTGTTACGGGTGTACCAGTCGATGCTAAAATCAATTTTGTTACTTAAAAAAGAAGCATCAATTCCAATATTGGTGGACGTAGTGGTCTCCCATTTTGCTCTCGCATTTCCAAACTGTGTTAATTCATACCCTGCTAAAGCTGAGGTGCGACTTCCGTTTATATCGTAAAAGGAAGTAGCCGGATTAGTTGCGAAAATTGTGAGCGCATTGTAATTACCAATTTCCTGGTTTCCGGTTTGTCCCCACCCTACACGCAACTTACCTCTCGAAACAAGATTGCTAATGTTGGAAGCAAAACCTTCTTCTGTGAAAATCCAACCTGCACTAAGCGCAGGGAAGTAAGCTTCTCTGAATTGTGGAGCAAATCGCGAAGAGCGGTCGCGTCTTATTGTAGCTTCTAATAAATATTTAGATGACAATGAGTAGTTTGCTTTTGCAAATTCTGAAGCTAATGCCCAGTTTGAGCCACCCCCATTATTGGTTTGAACACCAGTACCTCCACTTAAGTAGCGATTATCCAATGCATCTGATGCAAAATTGGTTCTGGAGGCATCGAAAAACTCGAAGTAATCTTTTATGGATTCAGTTCCAATCAAAAAGTTAAGTTTATGAATGTCCCCCAAGGTTACATTATAAGTAAGGGTGTTGTACCAGGTCCAGGTGTATTCATAATTATTTACCGTTTGCAAATTGTTCGAGCCGCGGGCCTCAGCAGATTCAATGTCGCGAATAGTATAGTTTCTAAAATTATAAACGTTATAATCTACACCGAAACTGGTTTTGGCCGTGAGGTTATCTAGAATATCAACCTCTGCATAGGCGTTTCCAAATAAGCGAACTTCTTTTTGAACGTTATCTTTATTTCTCCAAAGATCGCCCACTGGATTACGCGAATTGTCTAGATCGGTACCTCTTGTACCTCCAAAATTTACTCCTGATACATCATAAACTGGAACAATCGGCTGAATGCGAAATGCAAAAGAAGTAGGATTGCTTTCCTGGCTATTTCCATTTGGCTGGTTTACCCTTTCACTATAACCCAATTGAAAATTTTCACCGATCCGCACGCGCTTATTAATATTAAACTCGGTATTGGCGCGCATAGAGTATCTTTTGAAATTAGTATAGAGCATAATTCCCTTTTGATCAAAGTAGTTTAAGGAAATAGCATATCTCCCACTTTCATTTCCACCTGAAGCACCAATCTGGTGATTTTGAATAGGAGCCGAATTGTAAATTTCATCAAGCCAATTCGTGCCTTGCTTATTCGCTTTTGTGATTAACCACTTAGATGTATTAAACCCTGCACCATCGATGTTAGAACTATAGTTTACATAATTTCCATTGGCATCTTTGGCTACACGAGGATCTCCTTCCTTGGCACCTGCCGGAAAAATATAATCTGGTATTACTGGTGTTGCTCCATTTCCAAACTGAGCGTGTGCAGGGTTTCCATTTCCAGCTACTGCTCCTGCATTAATACGAGATTCCCAAACCAACTGAGCATATTCATCTGTATTCAATAGATTCAATAGCTTACCGGGTTTTTGAGTGCCATAATACATGTCATAAGAAAACACTGGCTTGCCTTGCTTACCCTTTTTTGTAGTAACAATGACCACTCCGTTTCCAGCCCTTGAACCGTAAATGGACGCTGCCGAGGCATCTTTCAAGATCTGCATGGATTCAATATCATTGAGGTTTAGTGTATTCAAATTTCCCTTGGTGGGCACTCCATCAATTACATACAATGGAGAGTTATCGTTGATTGTTCCAAACCCTCTAATGCGCACCATTACACCACCCCCTGGACTGTTCTCGTTACCAACAGTTACACCCGCAACTTTGCCCTGTAAGGCTTGGCCAAGGTTGGTTGATGGTGTGGCTAACAATTGCTTACTATCGATGGTGGCCACAGCCCCGGTAATGTCCCTCTTCGATTGACTTCCATACCCTGTAACCACAACCTCCGACAATGCTGTAACATCTGGTTGCATGCTTATTGAAAGTGTTGACTCGCTGCCGATCGTCACTTCTTTGCTTAAGTAGCCCACAAACGAAAAGACCAGTACATCATTACTAGCGGCACTAATGCTGAAATTCCCCTGAGCATCGGTAACCGTGCCCGTGGAAGTTCCTTTCACCAAAATGTTGACACCCGGTAAAGAACTATTGTTCTCATCAAGAACACGCCCCGTCAGGTTTCGCTGTTGCGAAAATCCTGAGATGAACACAAACAGAAGCAGCATGCTAAAGAGCAAGTGCCTTCGAATTTTGTAATGGTTTAACATAAAATTTTTTGGTTTAATTTATTAATGAAGTTAATCTATTAAAGCAGTTTGCAATCGTTTGTTTCAATTAAAATTTTGTTAAGTAAGATTTTCTTATACTTCGACAAAATTCAAAAGTATGAGACGAGGGGTACAGGTAATTTTAAAATAGTAGTGATTTGATCGTGGCTAACAAAAACAATTACACTTCACCGGGTCAGTTTATAAAATCCCTCGCCACTGAGCTTGGTTTCAGCTTCTGCGGAATTTCAAAAGCAGAGTTTTTAGCAGAAGAAGCACCGCGACTTGAAGAATGGTTGAAGCGCAACTACCAAGGTAAAATGAGTTACCTCGAAAATCATTTCGATAAACGCCTGGATCCAACGTTATTAGTGCCTGGAGCCAAATCCGTTATCAGCTTGCTTTATAACTATTATCCCGAAAAGGATTTGGCAAAAGAGAACCCTGATAATTTTAAAATAGCCAAGTATGCCTATGGCGAAGATTATCATCACGTAGTAAAAGACAAACTCAAAATTTTCTTAGAAAAGATTCAGGAAGAAATTGGCGAGGTAGAAGGCCGCGCCTTTGTTGATTCCGCTCCTGTGCATGAACGCGCCTGGGCAAAAAAATCGGGGTTGGGATGGATTGGTAAAAACAGTTTGTTGCTTAACCGCAGCATGGGAAGTTTCTTTTTTCTGGCTGAACTCATTATTGATCTTGAATTGGAATACGATGGTCCAATAAAAGATTATTGTGGCACATGCACCGCATGCATGGATGCTTGTCCTACGGACGCCATCCCCACACCTTACGTGGTTGATGGAAGCAAATGCATCTCCTATTTTACTATCGAGCTCAAAGAGGAAATCCCGACCACGGAAAAAGGAAAATTTGAAAATTGGATGTTTGGGTGCGATATCTGCCAGGATGTATGCCCTTGGAATAGTTTCTCAAAACCGCACACTGAAAAGCGCTTTATACCCCATCCTGATTTGAAAAATATGTCTCAGCAAGATTGGACTGAAATAACGGAAGATGTCTTCCAAAATCTCTTTAAAAAATCCGCTGTTAAGAGAACGAAATTTGAAGGATTAAAGCGAAACATTACATTCTTAAATCCTAAAAAATTAGAATAGTATTAAAATCGTTCTGGCTGAAAAGATGACCCACAAATTTCAATTTTTAAGAACCGTTTATAAAAAATAAGTCCCGCAAAAGCGGGACTTGATAATTAATTTTTAAGTAATACAATCTTTTAAACTCTAACGAAACAACGATTTAAAATCGCTTCATGTTCTCTCGAATAGTTGGCATAACACCAGCGTTGGAGATCCTGAATTTCTTCTGCTATCAGCATTTTAATAGCCTTACGCAGCTCTTTCTCAAAAAGCCGCGCGTCAAAACTCACTCGCGTGAGGATGTTCTTTACATAACTGAGCATCTTCATAATAAAAAAATTGTAAAGTACGTTGTGCAACTTGACCGCCCTGTTGCGACCATGAAAATACAAAAGGAGTTGAAGAGTGAAAAGAAGAATCTATTTTTGTATCCTGCAACACGTTGCGATGCCATTTGCACTATGAAATTTATAACTAAAACGGCCCTTTTTATCCTTTTGTTGTTCTGCACAGGTCATGCTTTTGCACAAGACAACATCCAAATCACATTAGGCCCTGATGAGATCGGTGAGAATCAGATTTGGACGATTACAGTCACCGTAAATAATGACCGCTTAAAGAATTATGACAATTTTCCGGATATTGATGGGTTTCGCAAGCGAGGCACCTCTACACAATCACAAACGAGCATTGTAAACGGGCAGGTTAGTTCTTCACAAGGCATTGTGATGAGTTATTCCCCTACAAAACAGGGCACATTTTCTATCCCATCCTTTAAGATGAAAGTAAATGACCAGATCATTTCCGTTACCGGGAAAAAAGTAAAAGTGGGTGCTGCTGCTCAGAATCAGCAACGCGATCCGTTCCGTAATTTTTTTGATCGCGATCCGGCTGATGATTTTTTTGGCCGTGGTGAAACTGAATTTGTTGATATTAAAGAAGATGCATTGCTCGCTCTTACCACCAACAAAGACGAAGTATATGTAGGTGAAGGATTTACAACCACATTATCATTTTTAGTGGCTGATAATAACCGTGCGCCCATGCAGTTTCACGATTTAGGAAAACAGTTGGCTACTATTCTTAAAAAATTAAAACCAGCTACGTGTTGGGAAGAAAATTTTAATATTGAAAACATTGAAGGAGAATTGATACAGATAAACGGAAAAGGATATACTCAATACAAAATCTATCAGGGATCTTTCTATCCACTCAATACCCAACCCATCGAGTTTCCCAGTGTTGGGTTAGAGATGATTAAATTTAAAGTCGCTAAAAACCCTTCCTTTTTTGGACAAAACCGACAGGAAGATTTTAAGACCTTTTACTCAAAAAGTAAGACTATAAAAGTAAAGGAACTCCCGCCACATCCTTTGAAGGAGTCTGTAGCTGTTGGAGATTATAGATTGGATGAAAAAATTGGTGCCACTGAATTAGAAACCGGACAAAGCGTATCATACGAGTTTCGGGTTTTTGGCGAAGGGAATATTTCTTCCATTGAAAGACCTATCATCAACAAAGACAATGCGTTTGATTTTTATGAACCAAACGTAAAGCAGAATATCAATCGTGAGAAAACCCGGGTAACAGGGACCAAATCCTTCAATTATTTTATGATTCCAAAAGAACCAGGTACGTTCAATATGGGTGATTATTTTAGTTGGGTATTCTTTAATCCCACCACAAAGAAATATGATACGCTGCGTTCTAAATATGTGGTGAATGTAAAAGGCGAGAGTCAGAAAAATCAATTCATTGAAAGCACAAGCCTCGGTTCCTTTTACGATCGGATTGATGCATCCAATAATACTCTCAGAAGTTCGAGTGAACACGACTGGACAAAAATTGGTTTTAATATTTTCATCGCATTAATGCTTGGCACATCTGCTTATCTTATCTTCCGCAAATAATTCAAAAATCGAGGTTCAAAAATTTAAAACTGAACACTCAATTGTTGAATTTTAAATTATAAAACTTTTCATGAACTCATACGGAACACTTTTTAAGATCAGCACCTTTGGCGAATCGCATGGCCCCGCTATTGGCGTTATCATTGATGGCTGCCCGGCAGGTCTTCAGATAGACGAAGTATTTATTCAATCTGAACTAAGCCGCAGAAAGCCTGGCCAGTCAAAAATTACTACGCAACGTAAAGAGGACGATACATTCAAAATTTTATCGGGTGTGTTCGAGGGCCAGTCAACTGGCGCTCCCATTGCATTAGTCATTGAAAATCAGGATCAGCGCAGCAAGGATTATTCACACATTCAAAATACGTTTCGCCCTTCACATGCCGATTACACGTACGAAACCAAATACGGAGTTCGTGATTATAGAGGCGGTGGCCGAAGTTCGGCTCGTGAAACTGCAGCTCGCGTGGCCGCAGGTGCAATAGCAAAGTTGCTGTTAAAAAAATCTGGCATTGATATCAATGGGTTTGTTTCACAAGTGGGAGATTTAAAATCACCTCCTTATACACAACTCGATCTTTCAAAAACTGAAGACAATATTGTGCGCTGCCCTGATTCGGCCATAGCCGAAAAAATGATTGCACTGATTGATCAGGTTCGGTTTGATCGTGATACGATTGGTGGTGTGGTGACATGCGTAATTAAAAATTCACCTGTTGGATTAGGTGAACCTGTATTTGACAAACTGCATGCTGAATTAGGTAAGGCCATGTTAAGTATCAATGCTGTAAAAGGATTTGAATATGGGAGTGGATTTGCTGGAGTAGAACTTCGAGGTTCACAACATAATGATGAGTTTGTGAATGAGGGCGGACGAATCCGAACAAAAACAAATCACTCTGGTGGAATTCAGGGCGGCATCAGCAATGGTGAAGATATTTATTTCAATGTGGCTTTTAAGCCGGTGGCTACTATTATGCAAGATCAGCAAAGTGTAGACAAAGAGGGCAATGAAACAACCGTATCCGGAAAGGGAAGACATGATCCGTGTGTGGTACCCAGGGCTGTGCCCATTGTTGAAGCGATGGCCGCATTAGTACTTGCCGACTTTTTGTTAAGGAGTAAAGTTTCAAAGATTTAAATCTCTTTAGAAACTTTCTCGTAAATCACCGCATCTCATCTCCGTTCGTCAATTAACCAAGATTTGAGTCGGGATTTTTTCTTATTCCTGTTACATTTAAAGGATGAAGAAGAAAAAATTACCGCTCTATGCTAAAATTTTGATTGGGATGGCCCTGGGGCTTGCGTGGGGTCTTTCGGCCAATGCGCTGGGTATGGCAGAGTTTACTCAAGACTGGATAAAACCATTCGGTACCATCTTCATCAATTGTTTAAAACTAATTGCCGTTCCATTGATCATTGTTTCTCTGGTTGATGGCGTTTCAAACTTATCGGATGTTTCAAAGCTTTCGCGCATCGGTGGGAAAACGATTGGGCTCTATATGCTCACCACAGTTTTTGCCATTACACTCGGATTAATTTTAGTAAACATTATCCAACCCGGTAAACTTCTTTCCGCTGAACGAAGGGATTCCTTGCGCGAAACATTTGCCGCAGATTTAGATCAAAGCATTACAGCGGCTCATGCGCCCGCCCATAGTAGTCCTTTGCAACCGTTGGTTGATATTGTTCCAGAAAATTTTTTTAATGCCGCCAGCAACAATACAAATATGTTGCAGGTGATTTTCTTCTCAATTCTTTTTGGGGTTGCGATGATCCTTTCCAACAAGGAAAAAATTCAACCGGTTAAAAATTTCTTTGACGGTGCCAATGCAGTCATTCTAAGCATTGTAGATATTATTATGAAATACGCACCTGTTGGGGTGTTTGCATTGTTAGCCAGTTTAAGTATCGACATGGAGCTAATGAAAGCCTTGTCTGTTTACAGTTTAAATGTTGTGTTGGGTTTAGCTATCATGATTTTTGTACTCTACCCTACCTTGTTGAAAATTTTTACCAAAATAAAATACAAAGAGTTTCTTCGCGCAATCTTACCCGCGCAAATCCTTGCGTTCTCAACAAGTTCTAGTGCGGCCACTTTACCCGTAACGATGGATTGTGCTGAGAAAAATTTAGGAATCTCAGAAGAAGTTTCAAGTTTCGTTTTACCACTGGGTGCAACTATCAATATGGATGGCACTAGCATCCATCAGGGTATCTCTGCTGTTTTTATTGCGCAGGCTTTTGGTATCGATCTCTCCTTGATGCAGCAACTTACTATTTTATTAACTGCAGTATTAGCATCCATCGGGGCAGCAGCAGTACCTGGGGCTGGCATCATCATGCTAATTATAGTATTAGAATCAGTAGGGCTTGACCCCGCGGGGCTAGCACTTATTTTGGCCGTAGACAGACCTTTAGACATGCTTAGAACAGCTGTCAATATCACTGGTGACTCAACAGTTGCCAGTATTGTTGCCACCAGCGAAGGTGAACTAAACATAGCTATTGCCAACGACCCAACAACGAATATTAGCACACGTGCTAATTAGCATTTCCTGAGAGATAAAAGTGATTATCAAATCGTTTATATTGCTGGCTATAATTCTTTCTAATCTATGGCTGGAGCTCCACAACCTCAAAAGAAAAGCAAACTTACACTTTACATTATCATCAGTTTAATTGCAGGAATTGCTGTAGGCTTTGGCCTCAACAAAAGCTACCTGCTTGAAGATAATCAAGCACTTGTAAATACAAACCTCGCTATTCAAAATGTACAAGAACAACTGAAGCAAACCAGCGACAGCGTAGTTTTACTACAACTGGAAAGTAAGAAGAAGGATCTTAGCAAAGAACGAGGAGCCATTTTAACTGCACGTGATAAAAAGGTAGAACCCTTTTCTCTCTTAGCCGACATTTTTTTGAGAATGATTAAAATGATTGTTGCTCCACTTGTTTTCACTACCCTGGTTGTAGGCGTTGCAAAACTTGGCGACATCAGTGCAGTAGGGCGAATTGGAGGCAAAACCTTGTTATGGTTTGTGGGTGCGTCCATGATGAGTTTGTTACTAGGAATGTTGCTGGTGAACATCTTCGAACCGGGTATAGCCATGAACTTGCCTTTGCCTGAAGCTGGGGACGTTCCAGCAATTGCAAGTAGCGGACTCTCGCTAAAAGTTTTTCTTTACCATGTTTTTCCAAGCAGTGTAATTGATGCGATGGCGAAAAATGAAATTTTACAAATCGTAGTGTTCTCTATCTTCTTTGGTGTAGCTACCGCAGGCATTGGCGAACAAGGTAAGGTGGTGATTAATTTTATGGATGCTTGCGCACACGTCATCTTAAAATTGACAGGCTATGTAATGATGTTTGCCCCTTTAGCGGTTTTCGGAGCCATGACAGCTATCATTGCCCAACAAGGAGTAACCATTTTAAAAACCTATTCAATTTTCATAAGCGAATTTTATTTTGGCTTGGCAATACTTTGGGTTATTCTGGCTATTGCCGGATCACTTTTCATTGGCAAGAGAATTTTTAATCTGATCAAGCGAATTAAAGAACCTATTCTGCTAGCCTTCAGTACCAGCAGCAGCGAAGCCGCATTTCCAAAAACCCTGGAAGAACTAGAGCGATTTGGGTGCAAGGATAAGATCGTAAGTTTTGTACTTCCGCTTGGTTATTCCTTTAATCTGGATGGCAGCATGATGTATATGACCTTCGCCTCATTGTTCATTGCACAATCTTATGGCATGCACATACCAATCCCTACTCAGCTCAGCATGTTGTTAGTTCTTATGCTAACGAGTAAGGGAATTGCAGGTGTACCACGCGCCTCTCTGGTTGTGATTGCAGGAACTCTGGCCACATTCAATATTCCTGAAGCTGGCTTGGCACTTTTGCTTGGTATTGACCCGCTGCTGGATATGGGCAGAAGTGCTACCAACGTAGTAGGAAACAGCGTTGCAACGGTTGTGGTGAGTAAATGGGAAAATGCACTGGGAAATCCGTTACCGGAAGGAAGCGAACTTTAAATTCTTAACTTTGTTAGTCTAAGAAACCATAAAGTCATGTTGAAAGCAGCTCCCAAAAACATACATATTTATTTAGAGTCAAATCCTAATCCCAATTCGTTAAAGTTCGTGGTTAATGAAGTACTTATTCCGGAAGGATTGAGTTTTGATTTCCCAACGCCAGCCGATGCAGAAGAAGCTCCGCTCGCGCAAGAACTGTTTATGTACCCGTTTGTGGATCGCGTTTTTTACGCGAATAATTTTGTTACGGTAACAAAAAAAGAAGACGTTGAGTGGATGGAAGTTCAGGAAACGCTTAAAAATCATATCAAGACATTTTTGGAATCAGGAAAACTGATTTTGGATATGAAGGCTCCGGAGGCACCTGAACAAGAAGAAACGGAAACCGTAAAAAAAATTAAAACCATTTTGGATGAATACATTCGGCCGGCTGTTGAACAAGATGGCGGGGCTATTACATTCCATTCTTATCTTAATAAACAAGTGACTGTAATGTTGCAAGGTTCATGCAGTGGGTGCCCCTCCTCCACGGTAACTTTAAAGGCAGGTATTGAAAATCTATTCAAAAAGATGATGCCCGAAGAAGTGGAGTCTGTTGAAGCATTAGGTTAAATCATTTACTATGAAAAACTGTATCCTATTCCTTTTCATGATTATGTCATTATCGGGCGTAAGTCAAACGGTAACGGTGATGAGTTACAATATTCGGATGGATACAAAAGCCGATGGTGTAAATCAGTGGGGTAATCGTATTGAAAAAGTAAGTGACCTGATCAAAAAACATAACCCTGATTTGCTGGGGGTGCAGGAAGCACTTCATAATCAAATGATGGACTTGCAAAAAAACTTGCCCGACTATCAATTTGTTGGCGTAGGCCGCGATGATGGAAAAGAGAAAGGTGAATATTCGGCCATCTTTTACAAGAAAGATAAATTTGAAGTTCTAAAGCAAAATACCTTTTGGCTTTCGGAAACACCTGAAATACCGGGAAGTAAAAGTTGGGATGCAGCCATAACCCGAGTGGTGACTTTTGCCGTTCTGAAAGAAAAAAGTACCGGCAAGTCATTTATTTATGCAAACACACACTTCGATCATATTGGTAAAGAGGCACGAAAAAATAGCGCCAACGTTATTAAGGCTTATCTAAAAGGATTTATTGCAGGCTCTACTTTCAATAAATCTGCAAAAGAAATCCCTATACTCGTTTCAGGTGATTTTAATTCGGAGCCCACCGCTGATCCTTATCTCAATATGGTTGATGGCAAAGAGCTAGTGTTAACAGATGCACGACCAGCTACAGACCTAACGGGAACGTTTTGTGGTTTTGAAGTGGGCAAGATTGAATGCAGAACGATTGATTACATTTTCCATTCAACACAATGGAAAGCAAGTAGTTACAAAGTGATTCAGGATCATGATGGAAAATTCTATCCGTCTGACCATTTGCCTGTGATGGCAAGTTTTACCCTGAAGTGATTACTTTTTCTTATTCGCGAGGTAAACTCCACCTAATATGGCTGCCATACCAATGAAGTGGCCTACCAATAATTTCTCGCCATCTATTACTCCCCACATAACCGCTACAATGGGCATAATGTAGGTGACAGAGCTCGCAAAGAGTGGCGTTGAGATACCCAGTAACTTTATAAATAATAAATTGGCGATAGCGGTACTCATTAGCGCTAGCAAAGCAATAAATCCAAAAGCTTTCCATGCGCCTGGTTCGGTTGTAAGCACCGTAGTAAAATCTGTGAATCCAAAAAGATAAACTGCTGCCAACGGCCCAATAAATAAAAGCGAAACACTGGTGATGGTAAGGGAACCCAAATCGTGAATTTTAAACTTCACCCAATTTAAGTTTGCTCCATACAAAGCACATGCAGCCACAATCAGCAACGCATAAAGATTAAATCCTGTGATTGCATTGCCACTTCGCGACAGCGCTAACAAAATTGTTCCCGTAAAGGAAATGAGAATGCCTACTATCGCTGCTCCACGAAAACGTTGCGTAAAAAACAAGGCTCCTATAATCATCGTCCATAATGGAGAGAGCGTATTTAATATTCCCGCCAAGGAACTGTTGAGTTGAGTTTGTGCCCAAGCAAATAAGAAAGCCGGAAAAAATATCCCCATCAATCCTGACATCAGTAATTTAAAATGATCGCCTTGCTTCAATTGCCTTATCCGAACCAAGGCCATTGGTAGCAGAAAGATTGATGCTGCTGTCACCCGTAATGCCCCAACTACGTCCGGTGCAAATACTTTTAACCCCTGCTTAATTAAGATGAAGGACGTTCCCCAAATCAATGACAGGATGATCAATAAAAAAATGGCAGTGAAATTCTTTTGGGATGACATTTTTGATTATGCTCCTTAGTAGCAAGCGCGCAAAGAAAGATATTCCCGAAAGGAATTCAAATGTGTTTTCTTGCTAAATTTTTAAGCTTCCACCGCCAATCCGCTAAAAGTTTCAACCACTTCATCCAAAATGGAATTAACCTCATCTTGAGTCATGGCTTCCACCAACCGGGTGCGGAAGGGTTTAAAATCGGGAGTTCCTTTAAAGTAATTGGTATAATGCCTGCGCATTTCAAAAATGCCCAGCTTATCACCCTTCCAACGAATAGAAAAATCCAAATGCTTGCGAGTAATGTTTACACGCTCAGTCATTTCAGGAGGCGGAAGGAGCTCACCTGTTTTAAAATAATGTTTTATCTCATTAAAGAACCACGGTGCACCAATTGCCGAACGGCCGATCATTAAACCATCCACACCATAGCGGTTTTTATACTCCAATGCTTTTTGCGGACTGTCAATATCGCCATTGCCAAAAATTGGAATGTGCATGCGTGGATTTTCTTTAATCTTTCCAATCAACGTCCAGTCGGCAGAACCCTTGTACATCTGTACACGCGTGCGCCCATGAATAGTTAATGCTTTAATGCCAATGTCTTGAAGACGTTCGGCAACCTCAACCACATTTTTGGTACTGTCGTCCCAGCCCAATCGCGTCTTTACAGTAACAGGCAAATGTGTAGCCTTTACAATCTCGGCTGTCATTTGCACCATCTTTGGAATGTCTTGCAACAACGCAGCACCTGCACCTCGACACGCCACTGCCTTTACCGGGCAACCATAATTAATATCAATCAGATCCGGATTAACTTCTGTGGCAATCTCAGCCGACTGCACCATGTTGCCGATATCGCCACCAAAAAGTTGAATACCGATGGGGCGTTCATACTCAAAGATGTCCAGCTTCTGCCTGCTTTTGGCTGCGTCACGAATGAGGCCTTCGGAAGAAATAAATTCCGTGTACATCAAATCCGCACCACCTTCTTTGCAAACGGCACGAAAAGGCGGATCGCTCACGTCTTCCATGGGCGCCAGCAAAAGCGGAAACTCACCAAGCTTTATGTTGCCTATTTGTACCAAATTTGATTATTAAGCTAAAACTGCGTTGTTTGCGACCACAAAATTAACTCTTTTGTTGAGATGTCTGAACTGACGGGGATTTCCCAACGTCCTGCATATATTTCACTGATTTTCATTTTACTCACAGCAGCGCTGGGTTTTATGATTATAGGCCCCGCACTGGGTGTTCTTATTGCCATGCCATTTTATGAAGGAACCATTATTGATTTCACGCAAAAATTAAGAACCCCTACTTTATACCCAGAATTGAGATTACCTGTTTTGATTATGCAAGGTTGTGGCACATTCTTCGGCCTCATTGTAATTCCTACGCTTTATTTAATTGGGATTGAAAAACAGAATCCGATTGAATGGATAAAATCCAAATCCAATTCGCTTTTAATAATCCTTGTTGTAGCGATTTTAACAATTACTTTTTTTGCCCCCAACTCAATCTTCATTGAGTGGAATGCCAATCTTGTTTTTCCCGAATTCTTAAAGGAATTTGGAACCTGGGCTCGTGAACGCGAAAATCTGGCTGAGGAGCTTACCAAGTTCTTTGTGACCTTCGAAACAAATACTGATTTTCTGATAGGGTTGGTTGTGATTGCTATATTGCCAGCAATTGGTGAAGAGCTTGTGTTTCGTGGTATGATACAACCTGAACTTTTTAGAGCTACTGGAAATCATCATGCAGCTATTTGGGTCTCCGCCATTATTTTCAGTGCATTCCATATGCAGTTTTTCGGTTTCGTCCCTAGAATGTTATTGGGCGCATTGTTTGGTTATCTCTATGTATGGTCGGGTAATTTATTCCTACCCATGTTCGCACATTTTGTGAATAATGGATTTTCTGTTTTGATGATGTTCTTATATCAACGAGGTGTTATTACTGTTGACATGGAATCGCCAGAAGCAGCGCCATGGCCAGCAGTTGTAATAGCAACTGGTATATTCCTTGCCCTTCTTTATTATTTTAAGAAATATCACCAATCCAATAACCAACCTTCTGCGTGACCGACATCACAAAATTTAGCAATCTTACGCAACGGCTTATCACAGCTATTTTAGGCGCAGCAGGCATTGTATTTGGCATTGTGTTTAGCGAGTGGACTTACTTTGCTGTTTTCTTTATCATTTGCTTTTTCTCGCTCATTGAGTTTTATAAACTCACTGGCCTTGATGGATTGTTACCCCAAAAAACTTTTGGCACATTGTGCGGCATAGCCATCTTTTGTTTGTCTTTTTTTATTGAGCGGGGTGATATCTCTTACCGATATTATTTTCTTGTGTTCCCTACCATATCGTGCGTGTATATGATCAAGCTTTATAAAAAGTTTGAGCGTAAACCCTTCACCAATATTGCTTACACATTTCTTGGTATTTTTTATGTGGCGGTGCCCTTCATGCTTTTAAATATTGCCGCATTTGAAAATCAGGTGTACGATTTTCAAATAATCTTTGGGTGTTTATTTATTTTATGGGCCAGCGACACAGGCGCCTACTTTGCCGGAACACTGTTTGGAAAACGAAAATTGTTTGAACGCATTTCGCCCAAAAAATCGTGGGAAGGATTTATTGGCGGAGCCATACTAGCTTTCGGATTTGCTTACGGTCTGCCTTACTTCTTTTCATCCATTGGCCACGAACCAACCATTCGATCATGGCAATGGATGGTGATTGGGGTTATTATTATTATTGGTGGCACGTTTGGCGATTTAGTAGAATCACTTTTAAAGCGAAGTATTGAAATTAAAGACTCCGGAGATAGCCTTCCCGGCCACGGTGGTTTTTTAGATAGGTTCGATGGACTCCTGATTTCGTCACCTTTTATCGTTGCTTTTTTAGAGATCTTTTAGGCTGTTACACACTAAGTAACTAGATCATGCGATCACGTTTAGGGTAGACTTAGTGCCTTACTTTCCTGAAGCATCAATCTCATCACAAAATGGTGTTATTCTACTAACATTGTTGAGGGTAACATAGAAGAACTTGCACAACCAAAAGCTTTTTAATTGAGCCCATGTTAAAATCACACATTTCCACCTTACAACTGTATGGGAACAACGAATTTCTATATCTTTGCAACCGATTTAGAAGCCCAAAAAGAACTTTTTATTGAATTCAAGGCATTTCTACTGAACTGAACTCACACAAATTTTATGGCATACATAGAACCCGCTCCAATTGTTGACAAGGAAAACCCTTTTGAGGCAATGATGTCTCGTTTTCACACCGCATCTCAAATTTTAGGGTTAGAAGATGAAGTTTATAACGTACTAAAATCACCCGCCAAGCAAGTGATTGTATCGCTTCCTGTAACCATGGATGATGGAAGCATAAAAGTATTTGAAGGCTACCGGGTTATTCACTCAACCATATTAGGTCCTTCTAAAGGGGGCATCCGTTTCGACCCGCACGTGAACTTAGATGAAGTAAAAGCATTGGCAGCCTGGATGACCTGGAAGTGTGCGGTAGTAGATATTCCGTATGGTGGTGGTAAAGGTGGTGTTGCCTGCAACCCTCGCGAAATGAGTGCTGGTGAAATTGAACGTTTGATGCGTTCGTATACTCAAGCCATGATGGGCGTTTTTGGTCCTGATCAGGATATCCCTGCTCCCGATATGGGTACGGGTCCGCGTGAGATGGCGTGGTTGATGGATCAGTATTCACGTAATAAAGGAATGACTGTTTCGGCTGTTGTTACCGGTAAACCTATTGTAATGGGTGGATCGTTGGGGAGAACGGAAGCTACGGGTCGTGGTGTTATGGTGTCTGCGTTGGCCGCGATGGAAAAATTAAAAATCAATCCTTACAAGGCAACGTGTTCCGTGCAAGGCTTTGGAAATGTGGGTTCGTGGGCTTCGCGATTACTTGCCGAACGTGGCTTGAAAGTAGTTTCTGTAAGTGATATCTCAGGCGCCTATTATAATGAAAATGGAATTGACATCGATGCCGCCATTGCTTTTCGCGATAAAAACAAGGGCTCTTTGGAAGGCTATGCAGAAGTCGAAAAAATTCCAGGTGCTGATTTATTAACTCTTCCTGTTGATGTGCTGGTGCCAGCTGCCACAGAGGATGTAATTACAGGAAGTAATGCAGGAAAAATCCAGGCTAAGCTGATTGTTGAAGGCGCAAACGGGCCCACCTCATCAAAAGCCGATGCCATTATCTATGAAAAAGGAATTAGCGTAGTGCCTGATATTCTTGCCAATGCAGGTGGCGTAACTGTTTCGTACTTCGAGTGGGTACAAAATCGCTTAGGGTACAAATGGACGGCAGAACGGGTAAACCGTAGAAGTGATCGGATTATGAAAGATGCCTTTAATGTTGTTTATAAAACAGCAAACGAATACAAGGTTTCTTTGCGAATTGCTGCCTATATAGTGGCTATTGACAAAGTAGCTAAGACTTATAAATTCAGAGGCGGATTTTAATTCCAAATTCAAGGCTCAATATTGAAGATTGTTGTCTTTAATGTTGAATTTTGAATTTTAAACTAGAATCGAGATGATTATTCACCGTGAAGGGCGCACGCTCCTATTTGTTCTATTGGTAGTTTTGTTCGCTCTTAACTGGGCGGTTACTTATTTCTTTCCCGAACTGCTCGTTGTTCAAAATATTTTAATTGGAGTCAGTCTGGTATTCTATCTAATCATTCTTCAATTTTTCAGGATTCCGGTTTTTCAAGTCAAAAAAAACGAAAATCAAATTCTGGCTCCAGCCGATGGAAAAGTAGTTGTGATCGAAGAGACAGAAGAAACAGAATATCTAAAATCTAAAAGAAAACAGATCTCGATTTTTATGTCGCCCATCAACGTGCATGTAAATCGTATGCCTGTGTCAGGAACGATTTCATATTGCACCTACCATCCCGGAAAATATTTAGTAGCGTGGCATCCCAAATCAAGTACCGAAAATGAGCGAACAACTATTGTGGCTCGCATGAATAATGGCACTGAAATTTTGTTTCGTCAGATTGCCGGAGCACTGGCGCGAAGAATTAAGTGGTACATAAAAGAAGGACAATCGCTGCAACAAGGCGATGAGTTTGGTTTTATTAAATTTGGATCACGCGTTGATATTTTTTTGCCGCTCACCGCTAAAGTAAATGTGAATATTGGCGATATAACAAAAGGTGGGAAAACCGTTATTGCTGAATTTTAACTGGCCGTCTTAAGCAAATAGTTGCCTTTCATAAGATTTTAAGTCCTAACGTCTGTTATTTTAGGTTAAATCCATACCTTACTTAAATTATTTTGATCAAAACAATAAGAATAGCTTGCTGACTGCATCTCAAGTCAGTAGCATAATTGAAACAATATGAGTGTGAATCTAAATTTGAAATTCGCTAACCATCAAAAAGATTTTTTTGTTACGCTTACGCAGCGCGTTAATGGATACTTTAAAACAAATAATATTGAACGTACTGCTAATATGGAAATGGTGATCAAAACCATTTTCATGTTTTCACTATACCTGGTTCCTTACTTTCTTTTAATTGGTGGTGTCACTTCAAACCTATGGGGGATGTTTGGTCTCTGCGTGTTGATGGGCTTTGGAATGGCAGGCATTGGTCTTTCCATCATGCATGATGCCAACCATGGTTCATACTCTACAAAACCGTGGGTAAATAATTTGCTAGGTCTTAGTCTTAACTTAGTGGGTGGCCACGATATGAATTGGAAAATTCAACATAATGTTTTACATCACACCTACACAAATGTGCATGATGTAGATGAAGATATTAGTCCACGCGGAATTTTAAGAATGGCGCCTGATTCAAAATGGAGAGGCATACATAAATTTCAACACTATTACGCTTGGTTTTTTTATGGATTGATGACATTTGTGTGGGTGATTGTGAAAGACTTTGACAGGATAATAAAATATCAGCGCGAAGGGCTTGTAAAGAAACAGCGTACTACTGCGGTTCGCCAGTGGACAATTATGATTGTTACTAAACTGATTTATTTCACCTACATTTTTGTTGTTCCAATGTGGCTGCTGCCGATAACCTTCTGGCAGGCATTCATTGGTTTTTTTGTAATGCACTATATAGGCGGGTTCATCTTAGCTATGATTTTTCAGCCAGCACATGTTGTAGAAGGGACAGAATACCCAATGCCCGATGAACATGGAAATCTTGAAAACAATTGGGCAATCCACCAACTGCGCACCACTACCAATTTCGGCCATCGTGAAAAAATATTTTCGTGGTATGTAGGCGGGTTAAACTATCAAGTAGAACATCATCTTTTCCCAAACATTTGCCATGTTCATTATCGTGGTATTTCTAAAATAGTTGAACAGACGGCAAAAGAATTTGGTCTTCCTTATAAATCAAAAGATACTTTTTTTGAAGCAGTAGTCGCCCATGCACGACAATTAAAAACGCTTAGTGAAAAACCAATTCGGAAAGAGAACCAAGTAGCAGTAGCTGCTTAACTATTGTATCTCACGAAGTACAGCCAGTGATTTCATCTCTCCAAAATTATCGACATGACTTGCGAAAAAGCGCAGCAAGCTCGTTAACAATGTTTGCCTTTGATCGTATGTGATTGAAGTTGCAGATGTGTAATTAGATACGAGCAATTGCTTAAGTACTTTTTCATCCGCTTCATCCATCCAATGGCCACCTAAAACCTCTTCCGTTAAATTCGGACCAAAGCCAAGATGCTTGCTTAAGCCCAATAAAAAAAGCAAATGAAAGTTTTCAGGCTTTTGATGTTGGTCAAGTACGATCAATGAACTTGCAATAAAATCATGTATCTCGCCCGCATGGCTTTGTTCTTTTACTGATTTATTCAACACTTCGCTGATAAACATAGCAATAGCCGACTTACGAATTTCTGAAGTTACTGTTTGATAAGGATGATAGCATTTCACTTCTTTAATGCGAAGGATGTTTGCATTCTCTTTATGATACACTACCAGATCGAGCAAGGTGAGTGGTTGAAACAAAGCTATCTTATTTCTTTTAGAACTGCTGCGAACCCCGTTAACTATATAACTCTGCAACCCGAATAGTTCGGTGAAAATATTTACAATGATGGATGTTTCTCCATACTTAGTAAATCGAAAAACAACACCCTTGGTTTTGTGAAGCACGCTTAGCTTTTTCTTTTTTCTTGATCAGCAAAAAACGCCTGACGGCTTCGCGCCTCGTATGCTTCCTTTTCTCCCAACATTACTTTCGAATCATTCTCGTTGAGACGATAAGAGAAGGACGCCAATTCACCGGTTTGTGCGCAAATGGCATGAACCTTTGTTACATATTCGGCAACAGCCAACATATTTGGCATTGGCCCAAAGGGCTTTCCTTCATAGTCCATATCCAGTCCGGCAACAATCACTCGCTTACCACTATTGGCCAGCGTATTGCAAACCTCCACAATAGCGTCATCAAAAAACTGAGCTTCGTCAATACCCACTACATCACAATCTCCGGCTAACAGAATAATATCATTCGCAAAATTGACCGGGGTAGAACGAATCTCGCGCTCACTGTGCGATACAATTTTCTGATTATGATATCGGGTGTCTATAGTGGGTTTAAAGATTTCAACCTTTTGCCTGGCAATCAATGCCCGGTTTAGTCTCCGGATTAACTCTTCCGTTTTACCAGAGAACATACACCCACAAATCACTTCAATCCAACCACTCTTTCCCGATCGATTGCTTCTGCCAAGTTGAGGTTCAATAAACATACTGCAAGTTAAGATTTAACTGATGTTACATACCTTCCAAGAGCCCTAGGTTCGTGGCGAGGAAGGGGTTAAAATTAAACCACAAAGGCTCTAAGGCACAAAGTTTCACAAAGTAAAAATCAGTAAATATGATTAGTGCGTATCATCAGAATATTAAGTCCGTTCGTTAGTTCGTGTAGGTCATGTGAGGTAGCTTGGTTTCTTCAGGAACCCTGATTTTGCAAATACCAAAAACCGAAGTTTGGCAAGCCAGTCGTTCATTGGCAGCAAGTTCGCCTCGCTTTCGATAATTCAACTCGGCTGCTGAAGGCGGACTAAGATGATCTGCACCATCTACCACAATCATCTTACAGGTTGTGCACCTTCCCTTGCCTCCACATGCGTGCATCCAGTCGATATAGTTACTTTGAAGAACGGATAAAACTGAATTTACCTTTCCCTCAGGCAACACTTCCTTTTGAGCCAAATTTTCAATTACTATCTTTACCATAACAACATGCTGCACGGGCTTGCGTTTTGATTAAACAAGAATACGAAAATAGTAACTCATGGACGAAAAGATTAGTTTGAAAGCAGTCGATCAGTATTCAATCAATGTGGCCAATCAATTGGCGGACGCTTTCTTTTCCCGCAAGGAAAAAATCTCCGGTTCCGAATTGCTTACACTCTGTGAAATCAAACAGGTAAATCTATTTGTAGTTAATGATTTGCTCACCGTTTGGAAACAAGAAACTGAAAAATTAAAAAGTCCGTATTTCGATTACGAAGCAAAGCCTGTTGCCGAAGCTCTTATTCAATTTCAAAATACTGTTAGCAATCATATCCTCATTAATAAGACCAACTTACTCCCCCTCTTAAAAAAGGGAGTGAGTCAAACGTTGTTTTTAATTTTAGCACCTTATGATTTCTTTTCCAATACACTGGATAAAAAAGAAGGAGAAGTCATCCGCACCAGGGATTTGAAGGAAACTGTGAAATATATTAAGACCAACCGGGCTCCTTTAGAAAAACTGGTAGGTCATTTGGAAGAGAGAAAACTAGAATCCATTGCAGGCAAGGAAGCCTTCGCGTTGCTGGATCATATTTTAGAGGAGGTCAATTTTACTCCAGAAGATGTTGAGCCATATTTGTCGGCATTCAATAAACTGGTACCGGTTAGCATCGATAAGTTTTACGAAACAAAAGTTGTGCAGGTGGTGCCTGAGCCAAAGCATGAACCCATTATAGAAGTAAAAGTGGTTGAAACAAAAACCGTTACACAATCCATATCGGTTGATAATAGCTCCACATCAAGCAAGCCCACCTTAGCTGATAATCTTGCCAAGCAAAAGATGACACGGCTAAAAGAAAGCCTCACGATCAATCAAAAGTTTATGTTCACCAAAATTTTATTTCATGGTGATTTTGAAATTTTCTCGGAAGCTATTGATAGACTTGATCGTTTTGATACCCTCGCGCAGGCAACTCGGTTTTTAGATGATGGTTATCCCGATTGGGATAAGGAGAGCGAGGAGTACGAAGAGTTTATTGAGATTGTTCAGAAGCGGTTTAGCTAACCACCAAACCGTAATTCTTATTACAAATTAAATCCTTTGCAACACCTGACTACGGTGAGCATCCAGTTTTAAAAGAATAAATAAGAGGATCGTAAAACTCCACAACGAAGAACCTCCATAGCTAAAAAAGGGCAGCGGAATTCCAATTACCGGAAATAATCCGATGGTCATGCCAATGTTAATGGCGAAATGAAAAAAGAAAATACTGGCGACTGCATATCCATAGGCTCGCGAGAATTTACTCTTCTGTCTTTCGGCAATAAAAATAACCCGTAACAGCAGCGCCATAAAAAGTCCAATTACGAGCAGGCTTCCCAGCCAGCCATGCTCCTCACCTATCGTGCAAAAAATAAAATCCGTGCTCTGCTCGGGTACAAAATCAAACTTAGTTTGTGTGCCCTTTAAAAATCCCTTGCCAGCAAAACCGCCACTACCAATGGCAATTTTAGATTGCGTAACATTCCAGTTTATTCCCATCGGGTCAAAATCAGGATCAACCAACGCTTCTAATCTTTTTTTGTGGCGAATGGGCAATACATTATTTACAATGTAATCGAAGCTCTCAATGGTAATCATCAGAATTACCGCACCCGAGCACAGTACCATAATTCGTTTCAGTTTTCTCTTACCAAAAAATATGAGCGCAACAAGTACTGCCACAATCCCGCCATGCAGGTACCATTGATTTTCAACAATCAAGGTTAAAATAGCGATGGTAGCAGCCGATACACCAACAATCATAATGAAAGGTGACATGCCTTCTCTAAAAAAAACAAAGATGAATGCAGTAAACACAATAGCGGTTCCAAAATCCTTTTGCAGAAGAACTAATCCTAAGGGCAAAGCGATTAAACCAAGCAAGATCATTTGGTTGCGATTGTTTTCCATTTTAAAACCAACGGAACCCATAAACTTAGCTATCGCAAGTGCAGTCACGAACTTAGCAAACTCGGATGGCTGCACACCAAAAGAACCAATCCCAATCCACGACTTATTACCGCCAACCTCCTTACCGATGATTGGAATCAGCATGAGAGCAATTAATATTATTCCGTAAAATAAGTAAGCAAACGTTTCGTAAAAACGCATGTCTACAATAATGATAGCCAGAATGATGAATAAAGAAGCCGCAATAAAAATTAATTGCCGACCAGAGTTAAGTGATAAATCCCAAATGGTTTGATTGGCCGTTTCATCATAAACGGCAGCATATATGTTAAACCATCCCATTGTTACTAACAGAACATATAGTAACACAGCAGCCCAGTCTAACTTACCCGATATATCAACATCGTTTCTCATTCAAATTTTCCAGCTAGTACATAGTTTTCTATGTGTGGTCGTTTGGTTGCACCCAATAAATATTTTTCAATCATTAAACTGGCAATGGAAGCTGCAGCCCGCGCACCTTGTCCGGCATCTTCTACATACACCGAAATAGCAATCTTAGGATTGTCACGCGGGGCAAAAGCAATGAAAACTGAATGATCAAAAAGTGGCGGGGCGTTCTGTACGGTTCCTGTTTTTCCGCACACAATAATATCGGCCAACCTAGCACGGTACTGACCCGTACCCTCTTCTACCACTTGTTGCATAGCATCTACGGCTACTATAAAATAAGAAGAATCGATTAAGGTATAGTGACGTTCCAGGTATTTTGGCAAGGGTTTATTATCAGCGCCAATCGCTTTTACCAAATGGGGTGTATAATAAAATCCCCGGTTTGCAATAATCGCTGCAAAGTTTGCCATCTGAATGGGAACCACCAGATTTTCGCCTTCGCCAATTGCCAGCGAATAAATATTTGAAAATTTCCAGGCCTGACTTCTATAAGCACGATCGTAATAGGCCGGAGTTGGAACCAAGCCTTCCTTTTCGTTGGGCAGATCGATTCCTAATTTCCTGCCAAAGCCGAAACTCATAATGTGCTTATCCCATTCTTCCAACCCAATGCGTGTGTCACCAAATGGATCATTCACAACTCCTTTGTTGAGCATTCTTCTTAACACATTATGAAAATATGGATTGCATGAATTAGCAATGGCTCCACGCAAATCTTCATTTGAATGTGCCCCATGACAATTAATAATACTTCGATCGCATCGAATGCGGGTTTCTGGTGTAATTACTTTTTCCTGAAGGGCAGTCATCGCTTGCGCGATTTTAAAAATAGAACCCGGTCGGTATTGCGCCATGAGTGGCCGATTAAATAGCGGCTTCATTGAGTCAATGCTAATCTGCCGGAAGTTAGAACTGTAATTTCTTCCCGTAAGGAGATTAGGATCATACGATGGTCCTGATACTAAAGAAAGGATTTCTCCTGATGCTGGCTCAATCGCCACTATACTTCCAGACTTTCCTTTCATCAGCATTTCTCCATATTGCTGAAGATCGATGTCAATGCCTGTAATTAAATTCTGACCAGGTACAGATAATGTATCGTACAATCCATTCTTGAATTCTCCCTTTTCAATACCTTTTACATTGCGCAACTTAAAGCGCACACCCCGCTTGCCACGAAGTTGCTCTTCATAAAAATATTCAATACCACTTTGACCAACATAATCACCTTGCCTGTAAATTTTAGTAGTGTCTCTTTCCAAACTTGTTTTGCTAATCTCACTGACATATCCCAATGCATTTGCTAATGAAGGTGTTGCATACGAGCGTGTGGTTCGCGCCTGAACATAAAAACCCGGAAAACTTTCGAGGTGATCCTGCACTTTGGCAAAATCAATGTTCGACAATTGGTTCATGAAAATGGTGGGCTTAAAAGGAGAGTATTCCTTTCTTGCTTTCATAGCTTTAAATCTTGCACGAAGTTCTTCACGCGAAATTTCAAATACACTACAGAACTTTACTGAATCAAAATTCTTAACATCCTTGATTACAACCTCGAGGTCGAACTCAGGCGAGTTAAAGACAATCAATTTTTGATTGCGATCGTAGATCAATCCCCGAAAAGGGTATTCTACCTGGCGAAGAATTACGTTTCCATCCGCTAGTTCTGCATACTTATTATCCAGCACCTGGATAAAGAATAGCTTGATTAAAAAGATTAATCCAACTACAATAAATATAACCTGCAATATGTCTTTCCTTCCCTCATTCATATGCGCCTGCCCTGCGGAGACAAATACTGTAGTAAAGTAATAACCGTCATGGTAAACAACAAACTACCTACAATCTTGAGCATGGTGTACCAAAACAAGGTGAAGCCTGCTGCCTCCACAAAAAATAAAACCAGGTGATGAAGAAACACAAGCGGCAATGCATAAACCAAAAACCACTGCAGTCCATTAGATGAAATAGTAGCCGATGAACCTGAATCATACCCACCTTGTGGAGTAATCGTTGCCATCCAATAATTTCTTATGTAGGCTACCAACACCGTAGCCATGGCATGCAAGCCCATACTATTGTAAAAAATATCGATGGTGAAGCCGAGTACAAACCCAATGGCCATTAAAGCCAGCGTATTAAGTTCAATCGGCAAAAGAAGAATAAAGACTATGTACAAAAAGCAAAAGGCTGAATCAAATAAAACAAGATTTCTTAATACCAATACCTGAATCAGTACATACACAAAAAATAAAACAAATTGTAAAATACCTGTACGACTCATTTCTTTCCTACAATAGTTATTTGCTCAAGCGAATCTTTTTCATTTTTTAAACGGCTTTTGATCACTTCAACGAAAGACAAGCGACCAAAGTCTTGCGACAGTTCAATTTGAATATCCCAAAAATTTGTTTCTTCCTGCAGATTAGCTTTCCGAATGATTCCTACCATTATTCCTTCCGGGAATACGGCATTGTATCCCGAAGTAATTACCGTATCGCCAACAACAGGAGTAGCATGGCGTGGAATAAACAATAAATTTGAAAAGCGCTGATGAAGTCCATCCCAACGCACGCTGCCAAAATGATTTGTTCTTTTAATCACACATGAAATTTGCTCGTCTACATTTAATAACGAAATAAGTACGGAATAATTCTCAGAGACAGATTTTACTTTACCCACGGCACCATCATTACTAATGGCAGCCATGCCAGGCATTATTCCATCCGCTGCTCCTTTATTGATAGTGATAAAATTTTTGTACAGATTCGTTGAATTGGCAATTACTTTGGCACTCACAAACTCATATTGATCCGCCTTGGTTGAATCGAGATCAACTGGAAAATAATTGTCGCGCAATTGGTTAATCTTTTCAAGATCGGTGCGCAAGCTTGCGTTTTCCTGAGCCAGTTCTTCATTGATTGTGCGCAACGAAAAGTACTCTCTTACACCTTGTGAAAAGCCAAGAATGTTAGCGGCTAACCGATTGGAGGAATTGAAATACTTTGTGCTTTGATATTGATTGTTTTCAATAACCAACCAACCGCAAGACAACTCAAGAAGTAAAAAAGTTAGAAAAGCCCTGTACTCGTAAATAAAATTTATGAGTCGCTCCATTCATTAGGTCATCAAAATCTTTCTGAAATGATCCAGGTTTTTTAGTGTTGCGCCCGTTCCACGTACCACTGCACGCAACGGATCGTCAGCAACGTGAATCGGCAATTTCGTTTTTAGCGATAAGCGTTTGTCAAGGCCACGAAGCATAGCACCACCACCCGTTAAATAAATACCACGCTCATAAATATCGGCTGATAACTCTGGTGGAGAAAGCTCTAATGCTTTTAGAACCGCCTCTTCTAATTTTGAGATTGACTTGTCCAGTGCAAAGGCAACTTCTGAATAGGAAATCTTAATTGTTTTAGGAATACCCGTCATTAAATCGCGGCCTCTGATTTCGTAGTCATCCGGGCCGTCATCTAATTCTGTTAGTGCTGAGCCAACTTCGATCTTTACACGCTCGGCCGAACGTTCACCAATCAACAGATTGTGCTGCCTGCGCATATAATCCAAAATATCTCGGTTAAAAGTATCGCCTGCAATTCTGATGGATTGATCGCATACAATTCCCGATAAGGCAATCACAGCAATATCCGTAGTTCCACCACCGATATCTACAATCATATTGCCCACCGGCTGTTCAATATCAATTCCGATACCGATAGCTGCGGCAATCGGCTCATGAATCATATACACTTCTTTCGCATTGGCATGCTCAGCAGAATCTCGCACGGCACGTTTTTCAACTTCCGTAATGGCTGAGGGAATACAAATTACCATCCGTAAGGACGGTGGAAAAAGTCTGCGGCCTGTGTCTATCATTTTGATCATGCCACGAATCATCATTTCGGCAGCGTGGAAGTCGGCAATTACACCTTCTTTTAGGGGTCTGATGGTTTTAATGTTGTCGTGTGTTTTCTCATGCATTTGCATGGCTTCGCGACCAATAGCCAGCACTTTGCCGGTTGCACGATCCAAGGCTATAATAGACGGTTCGTCTACTACTACTTTGTCTTTATGAATAATGAGTGTATTGGCAGTTCCCAGATCGATGGCGATGTCGCTGGTAAAAAAATCAAAAAGTCCCATGCGTTCCCTTAAGGTAAAAAGTTATAAGGCACGAAATTACAGAAATAAATGAATGAATTTGATGTAATAAATAAGGAAAACTTACTTCAGATTTGGAAGGTATTCAATTACCTCCAAGTCTTGGATTTTGAGAAAAACTTGATCGGATGTAACAAGGGGAATTTTAAGGAATCGGGAGGTAGCCGCTATTATCGCATCTGGTGTTTTAATACTCGTAACTCTTCGTAATCTACTTGCTTCTTCACAGATCAAATCATTGCTGTGAACAATTTGCGTATAGGATAAAAATCTATCGATTATGGATGCAGATTCCTTGGTGAAAATTTTTTGACTCTTTAATTCAATCTTTGAAATAAAAGAAACAAATACCTCTTTCCCTTGAAGCAGAGATTCTAACGTTGAGTCCCCATTTAGATGGTAAATTATGATATTCGTATCAACAAAGATTCGATTACCACTCATCTCTTAACTTTCGTTGGAATTGAACCGGATCTCCCTCGAATTTGATTTTCCCTGTGAATAAATGCGCAGGAAATCCTTTCTTAGGACTATTCAGTTTTCTTAGCTTAGTCTCAATCGATTTCTTTGATTCTCCTTTTTTAATCTTCACCGTCATACTATCGAGTTTGAAAGAAAGATACAAAATTTCAAATTAATGCTTGAAGTGACGCACACCTGTGAAGACCATGCCCATCTCATTTTTGTCGCAGTAATCAATCGAGTCTTGATCTTTGATAGAACCCCCGGGCTGGATCACTGCAGAGATTCCTTCCTTATGCGCTATCTCAACACAATCAGGAAACGGAAAGAATGCATCGGATGCCATCACCGATCCTTTAAGGTCAAAACCAAAAGCTCCAGCCTTTTCAATAGCTTGCTTAAGAGCATCCACGCGGCTTGTTTGGCCAACTCCGCTTGCCAACAGTTGTCCATTTACAGCCAGAATGATTGTATTTGACTTCGTGTGTTTGCAGATTTTGCTAGCGAAAAGCAAGGCTTCGATTTCTTCCGAAGTTGGAGCTTTCTTAGTTACCACCTTAAGATCAGACTTAGCATCGGTTTTAAGATCCAGGTCTTGCTCAATTACGCCATTGAGCAAACTCTTAAACTGCTTCTTACCATCAAGTGGCTGTTGTTGTTTTAATATGATTCGATTCTTTTTAGATTTTAGCAAGTCTAACGCTGCTGAATCATAATCAGGAGCTATCAATATTTCGAAAAATAGTTTGTTGATTTCTTCCGCTGCCGCGAGATCAATTTTTTGGTTGGTAGCCAAAACACCTCCGAAGGCAGAAATCGTATCAGCTTGAAACGCTTTTAAATAAGCTTCCTTAACGGTGGGGGCAATTGACACTCCGCACGCATTAGTATGTTTGATAATGACAAAAGCCGTCTCGCCATCAAATTCCTTTACCAGATTTATTGCTGCATCAACATCCACCAGATTGTTGTAGGAGAGTTCTTTCCCATTGAGCTGATCAAATAACTTCTCTAAATCGCCATAAAATACACCTTGCTGATGGGGATTTTCGCCATAACGCAAAACCTTACCTTGCTGAAAACTTGATTTAAAACTTGGCAGCTGCTGCTCACCATTGAAGTAATTAAAGATGGCAGTGTCATAATGAGAAGTGACATCAAAAGCTTGTGCCGCAAATTTCTTTCGATCAGCAAGATCAGACGCCCCTTTCTTCTCCTCCAACAAAGTCAGCAACTGCTGATATTGGGTACGAGCTGAAACAATCAGAACATCTTTAAAATTTTTGGCTGCTGCACGAATCAACGAAATACCACCAATATCAATCTTCTCAACAATGTCTTCTTCACTTCCGCCTTTCGCAACCGTTTCTTCAAATGGATATAAATCCACAATCACTAAATCAATTGGGGCTATTTTGAATTCCTGAGTTTGCTTAAGGTCATTACCATCTTCCCTTCTGAAAAGAATTCCTCCGAAAATAGCCGGATGCAGCGTTTTTACACGACCACCAAAAATTGAAGGATAGCCCGTTAAGGTTTCCACTGGAGTAACCGCGTAACCTAGCTTTTCAATAAACTCTTGTGTACCTCCGGTTGAAACGAACTCAACGCCTTGTTTACCCAACAAATGAATGATGGGTTCGAGGTTATCTTTGTAAAAAACTGAGATTAGGGCGCGAGTGATTTTTTTGGAAGGCATAGCAATAATTTGAGTTGCAAAAATGCAATAATTTTCCACGCAAAGACGCCAAGAACGCAAAGTTTAAACGATAATCTCACCAAAATTTCACGAGCAAAAAGAAGAGAGATAGCTTAAATTATACCTTTGCGATCTCTGCGCCTTTGCGAGCAATAAAACCATGAAACTCTTTCTTCAACTTGATCTTACTCCCTGGCAGGAATCAGAATATCAAAAACCCTTGCTGTCCTATGCATCTTCACTATCCAGTGATCTAATCGGGGCTGAGCTTGATAATCAATCAGAAGCTTCTATTGTGGATATAATTCTTAGGCTTTGCGATCAGGCCGCTTCAATTTTTATTTTCATTCATGCAAAGCCAACTGAATCATTTGGATCTACCCTGAAGTTGTTAAACACGTTGCTTCGAACCAATCAAAAGATTTACACAGTAGTGCTTTCCGGAAACCATGAACAGGCAGAAAATCTGTTCAAACACTTGAATGATAAATTCAAAAAAGAAGATGATTCAGAAAAAATAAAAATCTGGATAGAAGAGTTTGCCTTAGCTTAGGCCGTGCAGGAAGTCACGCTCTTCATATTCTTCCGCTTCAATAGTAAAATCATCGCCATCTATAAAGGCCGGAAACTTATCGCGATAGGATTGCAATGCATGAGCATTTAAGGCCAACGTCTTGATTGCCTCAACACCTTCTACTGAGAAAAATGAATCGCCTTTAGGCCCAATAAAAGCCGAATGTCCATTGTATTCAACTCCATTTCCATCTAACCCAACCCTATTGACGCCAACCGTATAACTTAAATTTTCAATCGCTCTTGCTTTCAACAAAGTCTCCCACGCATTTCCACGCACCATGGGCCAATTGGCAACATAAATCAACACATCATAGGATGGTTTCTTGAGTGACGCATTCCAGCGATTGCGGCTCCATACTGGAAAACGCAAATCATAACAGATCAACGGACAAATCTTCCAGCCTTTCCAGTGGCCAATCAAAAGACTTTCTCCAGGTGTATACACTTGATGTTCGTCAGCCATGCGAAATAGATGGCGCTTATCGTAGGTCTTATAATTTCCACCCGGTTCCATCCACAACAGACGGTTATAAAACCGATCGTGCACATTGGCAATAAAACTTCCAAGTATTAAGTGCCCCGGTCTGGTCTGCCATCTGCTTCATCCACTTAAACGTGCGCATATTCATATGCTCGGCCAGTTTGTCAGCCTTCATGGTGAAGCCTGTAGTGAACATTTCAGGCAATACAATCACATCAGTAGACTCTCCAATACTCCAGATTTTCTCCTCAAACATGGCCAAATTAGCCCCTGTGTCTTCCCAATGGAGTTCTGATTGAATAATGGTGATTTTTAAATCCTGCATATGATTGTAAACGGGATTGCAAAGAAAGCAATACAGGTTCAAATTTTGAACCCTTTGCAGAATAAAAACCCGTTAAAGTTTCCGAAGAATGGCTCCAGCCTTTTCCAGCGTCTCCTCCCCCTTAGCAAAGCAAAACCGTAGAAGTTTGTTATCCGCTTTGTCTATATAAAAAGCCGAAACGGGAATTGGTGCCAGTTTCTTCTCTTTGGTCATCCATTCGGCCATTTCCATTTCATTCTTTCCTGAAACTCCATCGTAAGAAACAAGTTGGAAATAGCTCCCAAAACAGGGCAGTGGTTTAAAGGATGAACCTTTAATTTGATCCAGAAAAAAATCGCGCTTTCGCTGAAAGAAATTTCCGAGCCTGAGATAATTTTCAGGATTGTGGAGATATTCCGCCAGTGCGAGTTGCACAGGGGTATTTACGCTGAATGTAATGAACTGATGTGCTTTGCGAATTTCTCGGGTAAGATTTTCGGGAGCAACAGCATATCCCACCTTCCAACCGGTGGCGTGAAATGTTTTTCCAAATGAAAAGACGGCCACGCTTTGAGCAGCAAGCTTCGGAAACTTTAAAACGCTTTGATGCTGCTGATTATCAAAAATAATACGCTCGTAAACCTCATCACTTAACACAATAATATTATTCTCAACGGCAATCTCTTCCAGGGTTTTTAAATCCTGTTCGTTCAACACTGAACCTGTTGGGTTATGCGGGGTATTGATCATAATCATCCGCGTACGCGAGGTGATTTTACTTTTCACTTCTTGCCAATCGATACCAAAATGAGGTGGCTTCAGTTTGATATGAATCGGAATTCCTCCATTCAACCGAATAGAAGGATCATACGAATCGTACGCAGGATCGAATAGAATCACTTCATCTCCTGCATTCACTAGGGCAGAGATGGTTGCAAACAAAGCTTCAGTGCCTCCAGCTGTTACGGTTACTTCTGTTTCAAAGTCGGTAGGCCGTTGAAAGCTCTTCATTACTACATCAGCTATTGCCTGACGAAGCAAAGGTGCACCGGGCATGGGTGCATATTGATTGTGCCCTGCCTTCAGGTTTTTATAAATCAATTCAACCAATTCTTCTGAAACCGGGAAATCAGGAAATCCTTGCGAAAGATTGATAGCGCCTTGCTCTAACGCGAGCCGCGACATTACCGTAAAAATGGAAGTACCTACTTCGGGAAGACGAGATATTATCTGCATTTAAATTTTATCTTTATCTAAGCCCGCCTGCTTTAAAATTCCAAAATACGTACCCTTGGGTAAATCTTTGTTCCCGTGAAGTGGCACAACCGTAATTTTCTTTGTGATTGAATTTTCGTAGATATGATGACTGCCCTTTGAACGTTTGAAATTCAAACCCATTCCTCTTCAGGATTAATATCAAATCCTTTGCTGAATAACTCAAGCCGTAGTAAGATTCAGAGAGTATTCTAACGTCTCACTATCATCAGGAATTGGCTCTCCCTTTTCTTGGAGATGCTCGATATACACTTCGATAGCCTCCTTAGCCATAGAAATAGCGTGATCAATATTATCTCCGTAGGTAATACAGCCTGGAAGTGCTGGAACAGTTGCTGTGTAGGCCCCTTCAGGTTCTTTGGTAAGTAAAATTTTATAAGTCCGACTCCTCATACTTCGAAGTTAATAAATATAAAAATCAAAGCTATCTTTTTAAAGGCGCTAGAATGCGATAGTCAATATCCACAATGCCTTTGCTGATGTTGGTTAGTTTGCCTTTTATCATTCGCTTTTTAAGAGAGGTGAGGTAATCGATAAACAGTTTACCTTCAATGTGATCATACTCATGCTGAATGATGCGTGCCTGCATGCCATCAAATTCTTCTTCATGAAGATTCCAATTTTCATCATAATACTTTATGCGAATTTTTTCATGACGCCAAACGTCTTCGCGCACATTGGGAATGCTTAAACATCCTTCTTCAAATTCCCATTCCTTGCCTTCTTCATCCAGGATAACCGCATTTATAAATACTTTTTTGAAATCTGCTAGTGTAGGTTCATCATCAAGGGTAGTTCCATCGACAATAAACAAGCGAATACTTTTCCCTATTTGCGGAGCCGCCAGTCCAATTCCGTGCGCAGCATGCATAGTCTCATACATGTCACGGATCAATTCGGATAAATCAGTCCCTATTTTTATATCGGCTGCACGCTTTCGCAGCACAGCATCCCCATACATTACAATCGGATAAATCATCAATTAAAACTTTTGAGATGCAAAGGTATCAAAGCTTTTCAAGCTTTTAAAGGCTCTTCATTTGCAAATAATCCTGCAATATTAAGGTGGCGCTAATCTTGTCCACATTGCCCTTCACCTGTCGATCCTTCTTTTTCATGCCGCCATCAATCATAGCCCGCTGAGCGATGGAACTTGTGAAGCGCTCATCAATTGTTTGAATGGGTTTGGATGGAAATGTGGTCTTGAACTGCTCTATAAATTTTCTTACAGAAGGTGCTGTTGCCGAATCAGTATTATCCAATTGTCGTGGCATACCAATCACCACTTCATCTACCGTTTCCTTCTGAAAATATTTTTTTAAATACTCTATTAACCCGGTCGTTTCAACAGTATCAAGCGCGGTTGAAATAATCCGCAGGGGATCTGTTACGGCTAAACCCGTACGTTTCATTCCATAATCAATTGCAAGAATTCTACCCATTGGGGATTTTGGAAAAGAAGATCAATTTAGCTTAGAACGCTCAAAAAATTTCTTCTTTACTTCGTTTTCAAGAGCCATCGCTTTGGGGAAAAGAATTTCATTTTCCACACGTGCATGCACTTGCAAACTTTTTTCAAACTTGATTAGCTCGTCATAAATAACTTTCACGTGCAACGGAGCATCCGGTTTCAACAAATAATCCTTTGTTATTTTTCTAATACCTGCCATCTCATCATCGTGCGCTTCGTGTTCTATAGCACAATTTTGTAGTGAATTTTTCTCCATCTGATGATATAGCTTGCTAGGATTAAATTTTCCGCGCGAAGCACGCTCCAACATTTTAATATACTTGAACAACGTATCTTCTTCTTCGTAGATGTGGTGAATGAAATCCTCCAGAAACAAGGGAAACAAAGTTTTCAAATCCCGCTCAACTGAATTATATGCTTCGTGATTGGCTTTAAAGCTCTCAACTAATCGCCCAATGTAGGGCAACTTTTGTTTCACAAACAAATAGTGAGAATGCTTCAGGTATTCAATGATTAAATCAATTGGATAACTCACTAAGGGCAAATCAGATTCTCTAAAATTTTCGCTAGGAGATTCCAACTCCCGCTCCACGGTATCTACACTTAAGCCTTTTTCCAAACAAACTTGCTCGAGGGTTTCCTCAGGATATTCATAAAATTTGATGCCGAAATAGAACAGTACATGAGCCCGAATACTCTCCTGATCCACTAACTCTGCTATTCTTCTATGCTTTAAAGCAACTTTTTCCATCGATTGGGTAAATATAGTAAACTCATTTTTAGCTAAAATCTAACCTTAACAATTAATTTGGCGTTTCGTTAGAGAACTAATATTGTAATGAAATAGTATGGAGGAGCAGAAGAATTCATCGTATCAGATCAGTTTACCCTTGATTTTGTGTATTGGCCTTGCAGCAGGAGTGTTGATTGGAGCCAGCCTGACCAATAAAAGTGGATCTGAAGACATCAGTAATGACGTTCAAAAATTCAGAGAAGTATTGAGTTTGGTGAAAAACGAATACGTAGATGAAGTCGAAACCAGCCCGCTTGTGGAGGATGCTATCGGGCATATGCTGGGAAAATTAGATCCGCACTCTTCTTATATCTCTGCAAAAGATCAAGTAGCAGCCAATGAGGACTTACGCGGTAATTTTGAAGGCATTGGAATTGAATTCAATATTTTCCATGATACACTAGTGGTCGTGGCCGCCCTTAGTGGTGGCCCTTCTGAATCAGTTGGTCTTCGTTCGGGGGATAAAATTGTAAAAGTAAACGATACCAATATTGCAAGTATTGGATTATCAAATCGCGATGTACAAAAGTATCTGAAAGGGCCTAAGGGCACAGAAGTAAAAATTGAAGTGGTACGAAATGGTGTTAAAGAACCAATTCTGTTCACGATCATTCGTGATAAAATACCTCAATTTTCAGTAGACGCATCGTATATGATTACTCCTGAGATCGGTTATATCAAAGTGAATCGATTTTCTCAGACTACCCATCAGGAAGTAAAAGAAGCCATTGAAAAATTGAAAAAGGAGGGACTGACTAAGTTGGTGCTAGACTTACAAGGAAATCCAGGTGGGTATTTGGATCAGGCTGTTGGTATTGCCGATGAGTTTTTACAAAAAGGTGAAAAGATTGTTTTCACAAAAGGTCAGGAAAAGAAATACGATGAAGATCATGGGGCAACTACCATGGGAGATTTTGAACAAGGAGGATTGATTGTATTGGTAAATGAAAGCAGCGCCTCGGCATCCGAAATTGTTGCAGGTGCTCTGCAAGACAATGATCGGGCACTTATTGTAGGTCGCAGATCCTATGGAAAGGGGTTGGTGCAACGTCCATTCAGATTGAACGATGGCTCAGAATTAAGACTTACTATTTCTCGGTACTATACTCCAAGTGGTCGTTCTATTCAAAAACCGTATGATGATTTAGGTGAATACGATGAAGATATTTCAAAGCGATACAAACATGGTGAGTTCTTTTCGGCAGATAGTATTCATTTTAATGACTCTTTAAAATTTGAAACTTCGAATGGGCGCTCGGTATATGGAGGCGGTGGAATTATGCCTGATTATTTTGTTCCGCTAGATACCACCAACACAAGCAAGTATTTCAATCGGCTTTTTAATGCCAACGTACTGCGCGAATATGCTTTTACATATGCCGAGCAAAACCAGGCTCAACTAAAAGAAAAAGGATACAATACGTACCTTAAAAGCTTTGAAGTGAATGATGCCATGCTTAGTAGGGTAGTAGTAATGGGTATTAAAAATAAAATTGATCCCCAGCCAAAAGATCTGGAAAAAAATAAACGCTTATTTCAAATCTATTTAAAAGCTGAGATTGCCCGCAATGTATGGGACAACAAAAGCTTCTATCCTATCATAAACGAAACCAACGAGGTACTGCAACAAGCTATCAAATTATTTGATAGAATACCTGAATTGAATCGGAGCAAGATGTAATTTCATTGTTAGGATTGATGCAGTTTCGGATAACCTGACTGCATAAATTTTCCTAACTTTCGATTATAAAATCTTTCTGCCATGTACTACCATAAACTTGGAAATATTCCTCACAAGCGTCATACACAATTCAGGCAGCCCGATGGCAGTTTGTTTAAGGAGGAGTTGGTAAGCTCAGAGGGATTTTCTGGGATTTATTCCAACCTCTATCACATCAATCCGCCCACACGCATTAAGGCCGTTAAAGATCCTGTAAAATATGGACCAAAAATAATTCAGGATTATGCACTTCGGCAAACGCATTTAAATACTTCTAAGGTTACCACTACCGGAACCGATTATTTAACTGCGCGTAAAGTGTTACTCGCTAATAGCGATTGTTCTATTTCTATTTGTTCGCCAACCAAGCGCAAGATGGATTACTTCTATAAAAATGCAGAAGGTGACGAAGTACTGTATGTACATGATGGAAAAGGAGTTTTGTTTTCTCAGTTTGGAAAATTAGAAATTCAACAGGGAGATTATGTAGTTATTCCACGTACTGTGATTTATAAATTAGAATTTGAGGAAGGTCCGTTGCGTTTGTTGATCATTGAATCTTCTTCGCCTGTGGAAACTGTAAAGCGATACAGAAATCAACTCGGTCAGTTAGGTGAGCATTCACCGTATTGCGAACGTGATATTCGTCCGCCCAATGAATTAATTACTGATACCAGTAAGGGTGAGTTTTTGATGAAGATTAAAAAGCAAGGCTACCTGCATCAATACATGTATGATTATAGTCCGCTTGACCTCGTGGGTTGGGATGGATTTTTATGGCCGTATGCTTTTTCCATTCACGACTTTGAACCGATCACGGGTCGCATTCATCAACCACCCCCCGTGCATCAAACTTTTCAGGCGCACAATTTTGTAATCTGTTCGTTTGTGCCGCGCTTGTTCGACTATCATCCACTTTCCATACCAGCGCCTTATAATCACAGTAATATCGATAGCGATGAAGTGCTGTATTATGCAGAAGGAAATTTTATGAGTCGCAGAGGCATAGAGCGCGGATCATTCACGCTGCATCCGGGTGGCTTACCTCATGGGCCGCATCCGGGCACAGTTGAAAAAAGTATTGGCGCGAAAGAAACACATGAACTGGCAGTAATGGTTGATACCTTCAGGCCGTTATTCCTTACCGAAGATTCATTGGAATTTTTAGATAAAAATTATCCAATGAGTTGGACAGATAACTCAGGCGATGGGTTTCATGAAGTGAATACGCCATAAATGATATTCCCGCAGATTGCGCTGATACTCGCAGATTAATTTCTGCTCAAATCAGCAAGGTCTGCAGGGAGAATAAATTTGAAATATTGTTAAAACTAATTTGTTACCATATGAAAAACATAATCACACTACTCCTGCTTTGCGCTTCATTATCGATCCAATCTCAGAATCTTGAGGGCGCATGGCAAAGCGGGGCAGACGATAATCATATCGCCATGATTGTTGCTGGAAAGTTTTTTTCAGCAGCGGTTTACAATAAAAAAACCGGTGCCTATATCGGCACCTGTGGCGGCACGTGGCGCATTGATAAAAATCAATTCATTGAAGTGCATGAATTTAATACGATGCACCCGGAATGGATTGGCACAGAACAAAAATCAGAAGTTACATTGAAGGGAAACAAACTTACGTTTAAAACGAAAGACAAAACAGACGAATTTACGCGTCTGGATGATGGCACACCCGGTGCTCTGTCAGGCGCGTGGTTAATTACCGGACGCGTAACAGATAATGGCCAACAAAAAATGACACCCGGTGCGCGCAGAACGATGAAGATACTTTCGGGTACCCGGTTTCAGTGGATCGCTTATAATGTAGACACGAAAGAATTTTTTGGAACAGGTGGCGGAACTTATACAACCATTGATGGTAAATACACCGAAACCATTGAAGTCTTCTCGCGAGATAACAGTCGCGTAGGCGCAAGCCTTGAGTTTGACTATTCAATTAAAGATGGTGACTGGCATCATAGCGGTAAGAGCAGCAAGGGCGATCCGATTAACGAGATCTGGTCGAAGCGCGAAAAGGTTGGGTTGTAAAATCACCTGTGCATAATTTAATAATGGATAAATATGAATCTGGGAACTTTCGGTTTAAAGTAATCTGGAGTTATAAAATAATTTATGAAGTCGCAAAGGATCATATTTATGTACTAGATATTTTTCATACAAGCCGAGATCCTTCCAATATTTTGTAGCCATGCAATCTTATTCTCTCCCCATTCAAGTTCGTTGGTCAGATATAGATCAGAACCGTCATCTTCGTCATTCGGCCTATTATGATTATGGAGCCACCGCGCGAATCACGTGTTTCTCCGATCACGGATTAACCAATTTAAAGTTTGAAGAACTTCGCATGGGTCCTATTCTCTTTCGCGAGGAAGCGATCTTTAAAAGAGAAATAAAATTTGAAGACAAAATCACAGTTGATTTAGTTGTAACCAAAGCCACTCCTGACTTTAGTCGCTGGAGCGTTCGTCATCATCTTTACAAAGAAGATGGAACCTTATGCGCAATCATTAATATGGATGGCGCCTGGATTGATATGCTTGCCCGCAAGCTGGCCATACCGGATCGTTTTATCCAAACCGTTTTTGAAGACTTTCCAAAATCACCGGACTTCGAAACGATCATCAGGACTAAAAAATAATTATTGATTTATCCACTTTTCAATTTCTTGTGGATAGTGGGCATGTTCTAATTCTTGTACTTTTTCAGCAATTAATGCAGGCGTATCGGTTGGCAGCACATTGCACGTTGACTGAAAAATAATTCTTCCTTCATCGTACTTTTCGTTTACCTCGTGAAGAGTAATGCCGGTTTTCGTTTCATTGGCAGCCTTCACTGCCTCGTGTACTTTTATCCCATACATCCCCTTGCCACCAAACTTTGGCAGTAATGCCGGATGAATATTGATAATGCGATTAGGATACGCCTTGATCAAATTCATTGGAATCATCCATAGAAAACCAGCCAGCACAACGTGCGTTATCTGTGCTCCTTTCAACCAGTCCAATACTTCATCGCTTTCGCGGAATTGGTGTTTGGTGAATGTGTACGTGGGGATATTAAACTTTATTGCACGTTGTAATCCTTGCGCTTCCGGGTTATTACTGAGAACCAATCCAACACAAATAGTGGGATGATCTTTAAAATAGGAAAATATTTTTTCAGCATTAGATCCATTACCAGAAAGAAAAACTGCAAGCCGCGCGGGTTGATTCATGACAAGGAAACTAATTGATAAAAGTTAGAATTGAACCACAAAAACACTAAGACATAAAGTTTCATGAAGCAGTTAGTTAATATGCAGCATCAGTTAATAAACACCATACTTAATATACCCAGTAACATAATTATTTTACACCACTGACTGAGCCAATAAAAATCTTTTCGTGTGTCGGCTCGGATCAAACGCAAAAGAAGCAGCCCAAGTGGTACATACAGAAAGATCACAAAGTAATAAAAAGGGAGTTGAACAAATCGGAAGTTCAACAAAAGCACTGAAGCCGCCAGGAGAATCAGTAGACTATAAATCATTCCTTTGGTTTTCCTGATCCCCCAAACAATGGGTAATGTTTTACATCCAAACGTATTATCACCCCGCAGATCTTCCATGTCTTTTAGTATCTCGCGAATCAAGGTCATAAAAAAGGCAAACAACGCATAGATGATTACCAGCAGGTTATCTGAATAATATAAAATATCAATGAGCAGAATTGAAATACTGGTAAGTACAGCCACTACCAGATTTCCAATAAAGGGTTGACGTTTTAGACTATTCGAATACCACCACAGTAAAAATGCCGAAAGAAAATTAACGATTCCTATCCGCCAACTTATCACAAAGCCCAACCCCACCCCAATAACAACAAGCACACTGTGAAAAAAAAGTGCGTACCTGCGCGTAATACTTTTTCCAATAACAACCCGCTGCGGCTTATTGATCAGGTCTATCTTAATGTCGTAATAATCGTTGATGATATAACCCGCGGCCGCAATAATCACTGTTGATGTAGCCAAAACAAATAATCGCCAATCAACGATTAAATTCCGATCGATAAGAAAGAGAGCCGCAAAATATTGCGAAACCCCAATAATTACCAGATTCCAGAAACGGGTAAGCCGGATAAGAGCACGAATTGTAAATGGCTTGTGTTTCTCTGCAGGCATCCAGCAAAGATAACTGGATTCCTCATTTTAAAAGTAGGCAGTAAGCACATTGCAGTAATGCAGCAGTAATATACTGCCTACTGTCTCCTGCTAACTGCCTACTCTTTTCTAGAATCTCAACGCCAGCATCACCATATAATTCCTGCCAGCCTGCGGATAATAAAAGTTTTGACGATACTCAGTTGCGCCACCCCGATAGCCATAGGTGTAGCCATTGGAAGAATACTGCACATCAAAAATATTGTTAGCCAGCAAACTCAACGAAATCTCCCTCATAAAGGATGGCTTTACCGTATACGATAACCTTAGATCATTAGTAAAATAAGAAGCCATACTTCTACTTTCGTTTGAGGTGTTATCTAAAAATTGCTTTCCAACATATTTGGTAAGCAATCCCAGCTCAATGTTTTTAATGGGTGTAAACATTAATCCAGATCCGACTATTACATTCGGTGAAAAAGAAATATCCGAATTTGAATACACGTTAACCACTTCATTGTATTCGTCAAAATTATCGCCATAGTCATAAATCACTTCATTGAAGTTTTTAATCTTATTTTGACTGAGTGTGATATTGGCATTCCATAAAAACTTTGAACTAAGTCGAATAATACCTTCTACCTCCACGCCTGTTCGATAGCTCTCATCCACGTTAGTGCGAATAGCTGCACCTACATCATTCAGTTTTCCTGTAGGTACCAACTGATTTTTATAATTCATCAGATAATAATTCACATTTACGTTGTAATTATTCTTTCTGAATCTCCATCCTACTTCTATATCACGTAGCAATACGTGGC
>CAWBCB010000054.1:0-15360 GCA_963787095.1 uncultured Cytophagales bacterium
CTCGGCCGTTATTTTTATAGTTCGCCTGCTTCCAAAAGAAGTTTTAGTGATCTCCAGGTAGCCATCCGAGCTGATACTTTTTATGTCTTTGTCATCGTCAGTCACTTCAATCGTTCCGCGTATTTCGATATTGAAGCTGTTAAACCCATCGGAGTTTTTGTAGGTGGTCTTGGAATCTTTACCTGAAGAATACACATGGGTAGATGCCGATTGAGAAAAGGCTGAGACGCTTAATAAAACGAACACAAGGAGCTTGAAGAACTTCATAATCTTTTATTTTACTGAGAATAACGGTAAAGATGCCGTTAGGATGCCATGTAGGCAACGGGAATGAAATGAACCGCCTGATAGATGTATTGAGTTGTAAGAACCTGTAGTTGGTTTTAACTCTGCTTTTTAAATCCGCGCTGGCGCATGGCCTCAAACACCACTACGGCCGCAGCATTGGATACATTCATGGAGTCAATTACGCCCTGCATAGGGATGATGATGTTGGCAGAAGAGTTTTCCACCCAAAGATCGGATAGGCCGGTGGCTTCGGTTCCCATCACAATGGCGGCTGGTTGCTTGAAGTCAACTTCGTGATAGGGCACAGATGCTTTTAGATAGGTGCAGAAAATTTTGATTCCATTTTTGTTCAACCACTCAATGGTTTCAATAGAAGTGGCCGAGGCAATTTGTTTGGTGAACACACAACCCACACTCGAACGAATTACATTTGGATTGTAAAAATCGGTTTGTGGATCGCAAATAATAACTGCATCTACTCCCGAGGCATCGGCCGTGCGCAGGATGGCACCGAGGTTGCCGGGTTTTTCTACTGCTTCTAAAATAAGGATGAGTGGATTTTTGCTTAATTGAATATCCTGCAGTCGATGAGTTTTCTGTTCGGCCACGGCCAGAACTCCACCTGTGCTTTCGCGGATAGCAATTTTGTCGAACACTTCTTTTGAGACAGGTACTAATAACCGATCCTGACGTAACAGATCCGCTGATTCTTTGTGATTGATAATTTCTTCGCAATAAAAAATGTTCCCGATTTTATATCCGGCTTCAATGGCCATGCGCACTTCTTTGGCACCTTCCACAACAAAGAGTTGCTGCTTCCTGCGTTCGCGAGGCTTTTCAAGCGCGAGCAAACTTTTGATTTTTGGATTTTGGGTGCTGGTGATCAGGAAATGCATAGCCTTTCAAAAGTCAAGATTCAAAATTGAAGATCAAAGTATGGGAATGGGTTATTTCTTACTTTTGAATCTTAACTGACCAATTTTGAATTTATTCTATCCTTCTTCCTGGCAAGACTACGAACTTCTCGACAGCGGAGGTTTTGAAAAATTAGAGCGTTTTGGAAACGTAATTCTTATTCGGCCTGAGCCACAAGCCATTTGGGAACGCGTACTTTCAGAAGCCGATTGGAAGAAGCAAGCACACGCACACTTTACACGCGAGCAAAAAGATAACTTTCGCTTTGGTGATGAGGTGAAAGGTGGTTGGGTTAAGCTGAAACCCATGCAAGACAGTTGGCAAGTAAATTATAAATACCAATCACTGAACTTAACCTTGCGTTTAGCGCCAACGGGTTTTGGTCATGTAGGGCTTTTCCCTGAACAAGGATCGAATTGGAATTTTATTTTTGATACGATTTCAAATTGGAAGGTTAAAAATCCAAGAGTACTTAACTTATTTGCTTATACAGGAGCGGCCTCTGTTGTAGCGCGTTCGGCTGGGGCAGATGTAACGCATGTAGATGCTTCGCGACCGGGATTAAATTGGGCGAATCAAAACATGCAATTGAACGATCAGAAGGATATTCGTTGGGTGTATGAGGATGCGCTCAAGTTTGTGAAGCGTGAAGTGAAGCGTGGGAATAAATACAACGGTATTATTATGGATCCACCACCGTACGGTCGCGGACCAGAAGGCGAAAAGTGGACGCTGCAAGAGAAACTGAATGAATTGATTTCATTGGCGAGTCAGTTGTTAGAGCCTACTAATTCATTTTTTATTCTCAGCATGTATGCGGTGGGCTTATCGCATTTGGTGGGATTAAATGTAGTGCAAACCCATTTTGATATAAAAGCACCAGAGTGCGGAGAGTTTTTCTTAAAATCGAAAACCGGCCGCGATTTACCGATGGGTACTTTTTTGAGGTTTAGTCGATAATATTCATTTCTATCAACTTTTTTCAACTTGCCTGCATCTGATACTAAATACCGAGCGTTGATCAGGCTTTCATTTCTTGTATTCCTTTTTGTTTCCAACACACTAGTTGCTCAAAAAATTTATCGAGGCATTGTTGTTGATTCTGCTTCATTGGCCAATCTGCGGGATGTACATATTTTGGTTAAGAATGAAGGTCGGGGTACAACAACAAATTCTTCCGGCAGTTTTTTGATTTCTGCCAAAACAACTGACACCCTTGTATTTTCTGCCATTGGGTATCATTCATTTGTGTTGCCTCTCATGTTTGAGGAAGATGCCTTGTTCATTTTGCTTCGTGAAAACACCTTGTTGCTGAGTGAGATAACCATTAGCGCCAAGCGATTGTATCCCAATAAAATAGAAGACCGCACGAAAGTGGCTCCCAAAAAATTATCGCCCATCTCAGCATTTGCTTCCCCTTTTGATTACTTCTGGAAATTGGAACGAGAAAAGAGGAAGTTATTTCGGGTAGTAGATGAAAACAACCGCACACAAACCTTCCGGCAAGTAATTACTGATCCTGATGTAAAAGAGATTTTAATGAAGGATTACGAGGTAACTGAAAACACCTACTATCAATTAATAGCTGAGTTTAATCAGCAGCATGCGGCAGTGCATTATTTCACCGACCCGGATGCGATTATGGAAGCACTTCATACCTTTTTTGAAGGCGCGGGTGCAAGAAAGTAGCTCGCAACGGTTTGTAATTGAGATGCCTTGATTTAACAATGAAAACAAAAGCGCAGGGCACTAAATCCATAAAATAACCCTATCTTTGCGGCCTCAAACTCGAAAATAGAAGCGGAAAGCCACATTTATGGAAGTAAATAAGATCAGAAACATCGCGATTATCGCCCACGTTGACCACGGCAAAACTACCCTGGTTGATAAATTATTACATGCAGGCCATCTTTTTAAGGATCACGAAAATCCTGGTGAATTGATTATGGACAGCAATGACCTTGAACGTGAGCGTGGAATTACCATTTTGGCAAAGAATGTTTCCGTACGATATAAGGATTATAAAATCAATGTAATTGACACTCCAGGCCACAGTGACTTTGGTGGTGAAGTGGAGCGGGTGCTAAACATGGCCGATGGTTGTTTACTATTGGTAGATGCCTTTGAAGGCCCCATGCCCCAAACTCGTTTTGTGTTGCAGAAAGCATTGCAATTGGGATTGAAGCCAATTGTGGTTGTTAATAAAGTAGACAAGAAAAACTGTACTCCTGATGAAGTACATGAAGGTGTTTTTGATTTGATGTTTGCTTTAGATGCAACGGAAGATCAACTTAATTTCCCAACTTTTTATGGTTCGGCCAAGCAAGGTTGGATGAGTGACGATTGGAAAAAACCAACCACTGATATTACTGCCTTGATTGAAGGAATCATTGAATATATTCCTGCACCAGCAGTAAGCGAAGGAACAACACAGATGCTTATTACTTCTTTGGAGTATTCATCGTTTATCGGTCGTATTGCCATTGGTCGTGTGCAGCGCGGTGGCGTAAAGGCCGGCCAGCAAATAGCGCTTGTGAAGCGTGATGGAAAAATTTCTAAAACACGCATCAAAGAAGTGTACGTGTTTGAAGGTTTTGAAAAGAAAAAAGTTGAAGAAGTAAAGGCCGGAGAAATTTGTGCTTTAGTAGGATTGGAAGGTTTTGAAATTGGTGATACCGTTTCTGATATCGAAAAGCCTGAGGCATTAAAATCAATTGCTATTGATGAGCCTACCATGAGTATGCTTTTCACGATTAACAACTCACCTTTCTATGCGAAGGAAGGAAAGTTTGTTACCTCGCGTCACATTAAAGATCGTCTTGAAAAAGAACTTGAAAAGAACTTGGCATTGCGGTTGGGTCAAACCAATTCCGCTGATAGCTTTATGGTATTTGGTCGTGGTGTTCTTCACTTGTCTGTGTTGATTGAAACCATGCGCAGAGAAGGATATGAACTTCAAATCGGTCAGCCGCAAGTAATCTTCCGCGAGATTGATGGCGTGAAGAGTGAGCCTATTGAAGAACTAACTATCGACTTACCAGAAACGGATGCCGGTAAAGCAATTGAAACAGTTTCGATGCGCAAAGGAGAAATGGTAAACATGGAACCAAAAGCAGATCGTATGATTTTAAAATTCATGATTCCGTCACGCGGGATTATGGGCTTGCGAAATTATTTATTGAACGTAACTGCGGGTGAAGCAGTAGTAACACACCGCTTCAAAGAATACCAACCTTACAAAGGTGAAATACCAGGACGTATCAATGGTTCATTGATTGTAATGGAACAAGGCGAGGCAATTCCTTACAGCTTACACAACTTGCAGGATCGGGGAAAGTTTTTCATTAATCCCGGGGAACCGGTGTATGAAGGCCAGGTAATTGGTGAACATAGCCGTGGTGGCGACTTGGTGATTAACGTTACCAAGACAAAGAAGCTTACCAACATGCGGGCTTCAGGTTCAGATGAAAAAATGAAAATTGCTCCACCTCTTAAACATACGTTGGAAGAAGCATTAGAATACATTCAGTCTGATGAGTATGTGGAAGTAACCCCTAAGTCAATTCGTCTACGCAAAATCTATTTGAATGAAAACGACCGCAAACGCGATCGTAACAGAGCTGGGGGAACCAATGCATAGAGCGTTCATACTCATATTATTTTTCGGATTGATTTCCGTTTCGGGATTTGCTCAAAACCCGAAATGGGCAGTCTGGGAAACAGAAGCGGACACGCTAATGAGTCATGAAGATTTTAAAGGAGCCATCAAACTTTATACGAAAGTGATTGATGCTTCAAAGTTGAAGGACGAAAAATCATATCGCGCATTATATAAGCGTGCGGTGGGTTACTATAGTTCTGGCGATTTTGAAAAAGCTGTTGCCGATATGGATCGGTTTATTCCCAAATATCAGGAAAGCTATCAGGCGCGAATTCTTCGTGCACTCTCATATCGTGAGTTAGGTGAAGTAGATAAGCAATTGATAGACGTAGAGAAAGCCCTTGAACTAAGTAGGGGTGAACCGCAAATTATGAAATGGCGTGCCGGCTTGCTGATGGAAAAAGGCGAGCACGAATTGGCCAAAAAGGATTTGTTGCTGGTAAAGCTTTTTCAAGACGATCCTGAAGTAGAAATGAATCTGGCCTTTGCATATTATTCTTTGAATAAGCCTGATAGTGCGCTCATGGCAGTAAATAAATCAATTGAGTTGGATGCAACATTTGCACCGGCTTATCTATACGGAGGTACCTTTGCGCTGGAGGAAGAGAACTTCGAATTAGCACTCAAATACCTGGACGTGGCACTCCGCCTTGATCCTGAAAATGTTGCCGCCTTATTTTATAAAGGGGTTGCTCTGGTTGAACTAAAAAAGGAAAAAGAAGGGTGTAGCTGCCTCAACAAAGCCTTTATGGCCGGTCAGGATGATGCCGCAGACTATCTGAAGCAATATTGCTACGGGGTAGATAAGTAGTCAGGCAGCCCACAGCATACAGTTAGCAGGTACATATCTAAGTAAATGCAGTGCGAGGCTTTGTCGACTGCATATTGCCGATTGGATACTGCTTACTACTAAGCAAACTTCCCGTAACAATTCCTTACTTTTGCGCATGGCAGAACAAATTCTCATTCTTGATTTCGGTTCTCAGTACACACAGCTGATTGCCCGCAGGGTGCGCGAGTTAAATGTGTATTGCGAGATTCATCCTTACAATCATATTCCTGAAATTCATTCGAACTATAAAGGAGTTATTCTTTCCGGTAGCCCATGCTCTGTGCGTGATGAGGGTGCTCCAGATGTTGATTTAAAACTTTTTAAAGATATTCCGGTTCTTGGTGTTTGCTATGGGGCGCAATTGATTGCTCATAAAAGTGGCGGATTAGTACTTCCTTCTCAAATACGTGAGTATGGCCGAGCACGATTAACTTCGGTTGATCAGCACAATGAATTGCTCAAAGAAATTTCAATCGACTCACAAGTTTGGATGTCGCATGCCGATACGATTTCTTCCATCCCCGATGAGTTTGAAGTTATAGCCGGTACCCCTTCTGTAAAAATTGCTGCCTTTAGACTGAAAGGCAAAAAGCTTTTTGGAATTCAATTTCACCCTGAGGTAACACACACAACAGAAGGAAAAAATCTTCTTAGAAATTTTGTGGTAACGATTTGTGGATGCACGCAAGATTGGACACCCGATCAATTTGTAGAAACCACGGTTGCGGATTTAAAGAAGAAACTCGGTAATGATAAAGTGGTGATGGCTTTATCGGGTGGGGTTGATTCAACCGTGGCGGCCATGTTGGTTCATCAGGCTATTGGAAAAAATCTCTACTGTATTTTTGTGGATAACGGATTGTTGCGCAAAGATGAATTTGATCAAGTGTTGAAATCCTACAAAGGCATGGGATTAAACATTAAAGGAGTTGATGCAAAGGATAAATTTTATACAGCGTTAAATAATCTATCAGAGCCTGAAGCAAAACGGAAGGCTATTGGAAGAACGTTCATCGAAGTTTTTGATGTGGAAGCACATCGCATTGAAGATGTTAAATGGTTAGGACAGGGCACCATCTATCCCGATGTAATTGAATCGGTTTCAGTAAAGGGACCTTCAGCAACCATCAAGTCGCATCACAATGTAGGCGGCTTACCCGATAAAATGAAAATGAAAGTGGTGGAGCCACTTAATACATTATTTAAGGACGAAGTTCGGTTGGTAGGTAAAACATTAGGCATTGATCCACTCATTCTTGGTCGTCATCCTTTTCCGGGGCCGGGTTTAGGTATTCGCATTCTTGGAGAAATCACTCCGGAGAATGTTAGAATCTTACAAGAAGTTGACTCGATTTTTATTTCCGGCTTGCGAAAGCATGGCTTGTATGAAAAGGTTTGGCAAGCAGGAGCCATGTTATTGCCTGTGTATTCAGTGGGAGTAATGGGTGATGAGCGCACGTATGAAAAAGTGGCTGCCCTTCGTGCGGTAATTAGTGTGGATGGAATGACAGCCGATTGGGCTCATTTACCCCACGATTTTTTAAGTGAGGTGTCATCTGATATTATCAATAAAGTGAAAGGTGTTAATCGGGTTGTGTATGATATTAGCTCCAAACCCCCTGCAACCATCGAATGGGAATAGCGGCTTAATGATTGATTGATTATATTGGCCATTATGATTCTAACAAGTAAAAATGATTGTGAAAAGTTATAAGTCTTGTTGTGTTTTATTGCTGTTGATCTTCAGTTTTGGCGTAGTCTATGCGCAAGATTTTAAAAAGGACTATCGACAGGCGAAAAATCTTTTTGAGCAAGGTCAGTATAGCGAAGCGATGAGTGCTTTTAAGCCGCTTACTGTATATGCTGATCAAAATCCATTTCCAACATATTCTTCTTATTACTATGCATTATCTGCCCAGCGACTCGGCTATAGCTCAGTTGCAAAGGATATGATGTTGCAAATAAAAAAACTATATCCCACCTGGGATCAAATGAATGAAGTCAATTATTGGTTAGTCAAAATATATTTTGATCTGGGTGAATATTTTCAAGGGATGTTTATTGCATCTCAAATAAAAGATGAATCATTTCAGAGTGGGCTCTCAGATTTGAAGCGTGTATATCTGGCTAAGATTAACGACCCCGAAACATTAAAAATGATTTTGGAAGATTATCCTCAGGAAAAGGAGGCAGCTCGGACGCTGGTTATTTTATTGGGTAAGCAACCTCACCATCTTCAGGAGACAGAATTAATGGAGAAGTTAATTCAAAAATTCTCCTTGTCGAGAGAACAGTTGGTAAGTGTTGATGTACCAAAACCTATTTTAAAAGAATCGTATCGTATTGCGTTAGTGATGCCATTTCTTGCCAATACGCTTGACCCATCCCCGGTAAAAAAGAAGAACCAATTTGTGCTTGACCTTTATGATGGAATGAAGATGGCGGCTGACTCACTTTCCAGGCAGGGTATAAAATTGGAATTGCTTGCATACGATAACGAGAGAAGTATTCAAACTACCAGAAAAGTATTAGGGAATGAAGAATTGAAAACTGCCGATGTGATTGTGGGGCCTTTGTTTAATGAGGAGGCTGCCCCAGTTCAGGAGTTTTCATTAAAAAATCAAATTAGCGTGGTTGTTAATCCCGTTTCTACCAGTTCAGATAGTAGTGGCAACCCGTTTTCATTCCTGTATCAACCTAGTTTACAAACATTAGGTACACGTTCTGCAGAGTGGGTGGCAAACAATGTTGCTCGAAAAACCTGTATGGTGTATTATGGCGAGAATACGAAAGATTCTGTGATGGCCTCAAACTTTATTATTAAAGCACGTGAATTAGGTGTAAATATTGTTTATGTAGAACGAGTTCATAAAGATTATTCAGCTACGATCTTATCAACACTTGCTTCTGCTACAGAGTATGATGAATGGAAAAACCCTACACAGTTTAAATTGAAGAAGGATAGTATTGGAAGTATCTATGTTGCTTCCGACAATGAATTGATTTACTCGAAAGTAATTAACAGTGTAGAGACTCGGAGAGACTCCATTATTGTTGTAGGGCAGGAGGGATGGATTCAAGATACCTCTGTTGATTATGCAAAGTTTGAACGTACGCATGTAACTCTGGCGGCTCCCAATTTTCAGGCTGTCACCAATCCAACCTATCTTGCCTTCAGAAAGAAATATATTGGCACACATGGCAACCTACCACCCGATTATGCCTCCATTGGATATGAGTTTATCATGATGATGGGGCAAATTTTGGTTCAGCATGGCTCCAATTTTATTCAAACTATGCCCGAAGGTTTTGTTATTCCAGGTACTTTGGGGAATGGTTTTGTATGGAAGCAATCTCATAGTAATGCACGCGTGCCTTTCATTACTTTTAAAGGTGGTCGCTTATCGGTAATGGTGGCAGACTAAGTCAATCATTCCTGTTCATTTTGATAAAATACTTACACATACGCCTATAAAAGAGCTTCATTTGCTACCTTTCGGCCGTTTGTATCAACTTCTTTTTTACTATTTTTAGGGGTATTACTATGAAAGCGATCCGGGTTGGTTTTATTTTTTCAATTCTGCTTAGTCAGACGGCATACGCGCAGACTGAAAAAGAAGCCGTTATTTTTGATGAATTGTATGATGAACCGTACGATATCAATAAGTTCTTCATAGGATTCATACCATTTTATGGGGAGGTGTTCGCAACCAATGTAAATGCTGGGTTTGGTTTGGAAGCTCATTACTACCACAAGAAGAAGTTTGACATTAACGCACACTTTAGAAAAACCTATAGCAGTAAGTTTTTTGATTTTAATCGCGAACTTGCATTGAATAATAGCTCCGTTTCCAATACACCCGAAATTTTTAATTACTACGAATTCGGAGGTACCTACCACATTAAGGATTTTGATGTGTCTTCTCAAACCAAAATTTTTCTTCATAAGAAAAACATACCTAGAAATAGATGGGCCGCTTCTGTTCCTCAATATGCTGAAATACCTAGTAAGCTTCGTAAGATTTATGGGGTAAGAGCCGGAACTGTAATATGGAACAGTACAGTTGATTTAAGTCGCACGTTAGAAAAACAAGGATTAACTAATCTGGATTTGACCACCGCTGAAGGAAAACAATTGCCGGAAACCTATATAGATGGTAACGGAGTTGCGCAGGATTTAAATGTGTTTAGCAGTTTATACTCTACAAATATTTATGTGGGAGGATCTTTTTCTCTCATTCGCAACATTGCCGTTAGCTTTGATAAGTATGACGAAGGACTTGATGATGGGATGTTAACATTGTTTATGGATGTCATGTTTTCTCCATCACTTACCCTTGATCCAGTGGTATATAAAAGTGAGGATTATTTAACGGCTGCTGTCAAAACAAACAAAATTGGTTTCAGAGCAGGCATTGATGGCAGATTTAATCGTACCCTAAGTTGGTCGTATGGTGGCGAAGTAGGGTACCGCCCGTCTTTAGATGGTCGTGGTTTTTTCGCGCTTTTGAAAATTTCATTCCCGGTATTCAGTTCCAACCTCGATAATAAAGTTGAGGCTTTCGGAAAATAAGGTCATGGTTCATGATTTTTTAATCACGAGCATCAAGGGGTTAGTTCAAGTGCGGGATGAACCCGTTAGCAAAGTTTCTGGCAAGGAGATGAGCCACCTTCCCATCTTACAAGATGCCTACCTGGTTATCTCAAATGGTTTAATTCATTCTTACGGACTAATGAAGGATATTCCTTCGGATATAAGAGCACAAACAGTGCTGGATATACCTGGTCAATTTGTTTTTCCTTCATTTGTTGATTCACATACTCATTTAGTTTTCGCGGCTACCCGCGAAGAAGAATTTGTGATGAAGTTGAAAGGTGCAACGTATGAGCAGATTGCTGCTAGTGGAGGTGGTATTTTAAATTCAGCAAAAAAACTACAAGCACTTACAGAGGAAGAATTGTTTCAAAAATCACTACCACGTGCTTGGGAAATAATTCGTTCAGGCACGGGAGCTGTTGAAATTAAAAGTGGGTATGGCCTCACTACTAAAGATGAATTAAAGATGTTGCGTGTAGCACAGCGAATTGGCCGCGAGACACCACTTACCGTTAAAACAACTTTTTTAGGTGCGCATGCAGTGCCTCGCGAAAAAACAAAAGAACAATACATAGCAGAGATTATTAACGAAATGATTCCCGCTGTAGCGGAAGAAAGACTTGCGGAATACATTGACGCTTTTTGTGAGACAGGTTTCTTTTCTGTGGATGAAACTGAAAGAATTTTTGAGGCCGGAAAAAAAGCAGGCCTTATCCCGCGCTTACATGCCAATCAACTGAATAAATCAGGTGGAGTGCAAGTGGGTGTTAAGATGGGCGCTATAAGTGTTGATCATTTGGAAAACATGGGAGATGAAGAGATTGAGGTGTTAAAAAGCAGTGAAACGATGCCAGTTGCTTTACCCGGAGCTGCTTTCTTTTTGAATCTTCCCTTTACTCCAGCTCGAAGTATTATTGATGCTGGATTGCCTCTTGCTGTTGCTTCTGATTACAATCCGGGAAGTGCTCCTAGTGGTAATATGCCATTGATGGTTTCATTGGCCTGTATTAAAATGAGAATGACTCCAGAGGAAGTTATCAACGCGACTACAATTAACACTGCTTATACACTAGGGCTTTCCCAAACTCACGGTACCATCACAAAAGGAAAAGTCGCTAATGTATTTATATCGCGACCCATGTCTTCACTTGCTTCAATGCCTTATAGCTTTGGAAGTAATCCGGTTTCAAAAGTAATTTTAAACGGTAAACTCATTGAGTGATTTATGACGGAAAGTATAAATATAGAATCGTACCTACGGGATGTTGTTGACTTTCCTAAGCCAGGGATTGTGTTTAAGGACATCACACCGTTGCTCGCCAATCCTGCAGCTCGTCAATATGTTGTTGACGAAATGGCAACTCATTTTAAGGTACAGATCAAATTGATGCTGTTGCAGCGGTTGAGGCACGGGGTTTTATTTTTGGTTCATTGCTAGCAGAAGCATTAAAGGTTTCTTTTGTTCCTAGTTCGCAAATCCGGTAAGTTGCCATATCACAAAATACATGAAGAGTATGCGTTGGAATATGGAATGGCTAGTATTGAAATGCATATTGATGCAATTGAAAAAGGAAGTCGGGTTTTAATTCATGACGATCTTTTAGCAACGGGTGGAACGGCTACGGCAGCGGGTAATATGATAAAGACGGTTGGGAGGTAAAGTGGCGGGCTATTCGTTCGTAATTAATCTTGCTTTTTTGCCAGGCGAGAAATTACTAACCGAACGCTTTGGCGTGAAGCCACATTATTTAGTAAGCTATACATAGTTTTTGAATGGTAATTTGCCATAACATTCGGCAGCTAATTCTGTTAAGTAGGTGATGAATATTTTAAAGATCCCCATGTTTCCGCTCTCCATTTTTCCCTTACCGGGAGAAATGATACCACTCCATATTTTTGAACCCCGGTATCGGCAACTATTGGAGGACGCTGAGGCCAAAGACATGCCTTTTGGAATTTACTTCAATCACGTTTCAAATGCCGAAAAATTTGGATCACTTGTGAAGTTGGAAAGTGTAATTAAACGCTATGCAACAGGTGAATCAGATATTATTGTTAAATGTGTCGATCTGCTTTCCATGAGCAAGATGTTCAGAACCTTTCGCGAAAAGCTATATCCAGGTGGTGAGGTTGAGTTGTGGCACGTTGATTTAACAGAACCCATGGGGCATGTTTTAAGAAAATACTTTACCGAATACTTTAACATGATTCGGATCAATCAGGCCGATAAAAGTATTTCTCTTTATGACGCAGCCAACGAATTGAACCTTGGATTTGAAGAACGTGTCAAATTCGTACAGTTAGATAACGAACGCAAAGAATCATTTCTGGTAGCTCGATTAAAATATCATATCGAGCTATTGCATCAGGTGGAAAAGGCTAAGGACGTGTTTCATCTGAATTAAGTTTCAATTAAAAATTATTTTCATTTTTTGTGTCCATAATTTTTCGGATACCGTTTGAGCCGACTTCGTTAGCTTCCAATCCTTCATAATTTATTTAACAATCTTTAACATAATCGATGCAACAATAAGGCATCCATGTTCGTCATAAGGACAAATAAAAAAAATATGAAAAAATTTAAGTTACTCCTTGTGGGTGTACTCTTCTGTACACTGGCGTTCGCTAATGGGACAGTCGAACCAAACGAATCATCTTCGACTACAGCAATTACTAATTCTAATGGAAGTTCAGTATTCAAACTTTTTTATAAAGGTGAACAGGCAGGCTTAGTGAAAGTATCGATTGTGGATGAGGCAGATAAAATTGTTTTCACTGAATCAATTAAGAATAAGCGTGGGTTTGTGCGGCCATACAATTTCAATAAGTTAGGTATGGGTGCCTATACCATGGTGATAGAGGATAATCAGGGGAGACAAACTAAGGAGATTATCTATGCAGCGACAAAAATTGAAAAATTTGTTAATCTGATTAAAATCAATGAGCATGGTAAATACTTACTTATGGTGAAATCAGAATCTTCGGATCAGATTAGCATTAATATATTTGATGAGTCAAACAAGTTGATTCATAGCCATGATAAAATTGTTAATAAGGATTTTGCTGAAGTACTAAACATTAAAGATATCAATCAATTTACGATTGAAATCTCCGACAGCAATGGTGTGTTGAAGTCATTGAAAAATTAATCATCCTTCCTTTATAAGGAAATTAATAAGTCGTCAAAAAGATCGAGGTCACAGACTTCGATCTTTTTTTTATTTATACTTATCGCTTGGATGTTATATAGTTCCCACCTTGTATCTCATTCTGGTAATGTTGCCAAGACGAGTCAGAGTGGTGAGTCAACTAAAATTATTTATTGTGTTTGCAATCGATTGAGTAAGAAAATATTTAGTTGAACTTGATTTTGTTATCGTTTCAAAGAATTTGTTTTAAAAAAACTGTATGAGATCAAAATAAAAAATCCGCAAACGATTTTTCATCTTAAAAATCAAGTTTACTTACAACTTTCAGTTGTGATTCATAGTTGCCCGTACATTTACATTGAAAACAAAAACGAAAAAACTATGAAAACTAAATCAATTGTATTCGCCCTTGTAATGGGGTTCGTATCAGTGGCAGCCGTGGCGGCTGATCCTGTAAGTCCTAAAATGGTTGTGCTTAACCAGCAGGATGGAGGAATTTTTAAGGTGATTTATGCAGGTGCACAGGCTGGAAGGATTTCTTTGAATATTTATGATGCAGCTAACACACTTGTTTTTACTGAAACAGTTAATGGTGTTGAAGGATTTATTCGTCCGGTAAATTTTTCTGGAATGAATGAAGGAACTTACACAATTGAGGTGGCTGACGCTTCAGGTAAGCTTGTTCAAAAAATAGACTACAAGAAAGAGACTAATACAAATGCGATTCGCGTAGCTAAAATGGGTACTGATAATAAGTATTTACTTGCTATCGCTAACACGAATGAAATAATCAACGTGCGTATTTTTGATGGTGCAAATAATCTTGTGCACAATCAATCAGTAACAGTTGATGGTAGCTTTGGATTGGTGTATAACCTTAAGAATGTGGTAGGTGCCCCAACATTCGAAGTAACGAATCAGGCTGGAGCCACCAAAGTTGTAAAGTACTAATAAGGTAAGCTTTGATAAAACTGAAAGCCCCGCGTTTCGCGGGGCTTTTTTATGCTACATGTTTCTCCTGTACTGCCCACCTACTTCAAACAAGGCCTTGGTGATCTGCCCCAGCGAGCAAACCTTTGCAGCTTCCATCAACTCAGCAAAAATATTCTTATTTTGAACAGCCGCTAGCTGCACATTCTCAATCAAGTTGTTCATTTTGTTACCCTGGAAGGCATGAAGATTTTTCAGCATGGTAATCTGATACTCTTTTTCTTCGGTAGTAGCGCGAATTACTTCTTGTGGAATGATGGTGGGAGATCCTTTTGAACTCAGGAATGTATTCACTCCAATGATCGGAAATTCACCGGTATGCTTCAAGGTTTCATAATACAAACTCTCTTCCTGAATCTTTCCACGCTGATACATCGTCTCCATCGCGCCAAGCACACCCCCGCGTTCGGTAATGCGATCAAATTCTGTTAACACAGCCGCTTCAACTAAATCGGTCAGTTCTTCAATGATGAACGATCCCTGCAACGGGTTTTCATTTTTGGCAAGACCTAACTCTTTATTAATAATCAATTGAATAGCCATCGCTCTGCGCACACTTTCCTCGGTCGGAGTGGTGATGGCTTCATCGTAAGCATTTGTATGGAGCGAATTACAATTGTCATATATCGCGTACAAGGCTTGCAACGTGGTGCGAATGTCATTGAAATCAATTTCCTGTGCATGCAATGAGCGCCCGGATGTTTGAATGTGATACTTCAACATCTGACTGCGGGAATTAGCACCATACTTATTCTTCATGGCTTTCGCCCAGATTCTGCGCGCCACACGACCAATTACGGAATACTCAGGATCAATTCCATTGCTAAAGAAGAAGGAGAGGTTAGGAGCAAACTCGTTGATGTCCATCCCCCGACTCAAATAGTATTCTACGTAAGTAAATCCATTACTCAATGTGAAGGCAAGTTGC
>CAWBCB010000055.1:0-32091 GCA_963787095.1 uncultured Cytophagales bacterium
TTTAAGAAGATCGTTTAATTTTTCTATTGAGTAGTTCTTGTAATCCTCGCTGCTGCCTGACTTGCGAGCGGATTCTTTCTTCACCTTTGTCTTTGGCTCAGGCTTTATCTCTGCTTTTTCATCTTCCTCCTCCTGATCGGTGAGTACAATCCCCGCTTCGGCTAAAATTGATTCATAGGTATAGATAGCTGCATCAAAGCGAAGTCCGATAGCAATAGCATCCGAAGGCCGGGCATCTATTTCTGTTTTCTTCAATCCATCGGTACATACAATCTTGGCAAAGAAAACTCCTTCCTTTAAATCAGAAATAATAATCTCATCCACATGAAAATGAAATGAGTTCGAAAATGATTTGAACAAATCATGGGTCATTGGGCGATTGGGGATGATTTTCTCAATCTCAATCGCGATGGCTTGCGCCTCAAACATACCAATAATAATGGGGAGCCTGCGGTTGCCTTCTGTCTCGCCTAACACGAGTGCAAAAGATCCAGTCTGTGATTGACTGGAGGAAAGTCCGAGTATTTCAAGTTTTATCTTCTTCAACGTAGGCACAGAAAATTGAAATTATAAAAAAAGTAATGAAACCCAACCATACTCTATAGATTGCTTTTTTGTTATCCGTTCGCAGCTTTTATAGCTGCTGTTAATTTTGGAACTACATCGAATGCATCGCCTACAATACCATAATCAGCTGCCTTAAAGAAGGGTGCATCGGCATCTTTATTAATCACTACAATACATTTCGATGAATTCACTCCGGCTAAATGTTGGATAGCCCCAGAAATTCCAATGGCGATATATAATTGTGGCGCCACTTTAACTCCGGTTTGACCAACGTGCTCATGGTGCGGTCTCCAACCCATATCAGAAACAGGTTTGCTACAACCCGTAGCTGCGTGCAAGGTCTTGGCAAGTTCTTCTAAGATTCCCCAATGCTCCGGACCTTTTAAACCTCTTCCACCAGATACTACAATCTCCGCTTCAGGAAGCAGAATATCTCCAGTTGCTTTTTCTGAAGAAAGAATAGTTGTATTAAAATCCGCATCGGAAAGTGTTACTGAATAATTCACAACTTCAGCGGTACCACCCGACTCTTTTACTTCGGCTGCATTCTTCTTTATGGCAATTACTTTCTTGGCATTCTTTAATTCAACAATTGAAAACGCTTTGCCTGTATAGATACTTCGCTTAACCACAAAGCCACTACTTGTATTTGGGAGTTCAACCACATTGGATGCAAAGCTTGCTCCAGCCTTTACAGCAACTTTGGCTGCAACGGGTGTACCTAATGATGAGTTTGCTAAGACTAATACATCGGCTTTCTCATCTTGCATAGCTTTGGTAAGCACAGAAGTATAAACCTGAATAATTCCCTTATCAAGTTTCGGATCAGCAGCATGCAACACCTTTGTTGCTCCATATCTTCCTAAGGATTGAACTTCTGCGGCATCCGCAGAGCCAAGTACAATTGCGGTAACCGAACCACCCATTGCCTTTGCATAACAAATTGCTTCGAGCGATGATTTTCTTACTTTCCCCTCTGCTACTTCTACAAAAACTAGTGTTGTCATAATATTTTCTTAAGGATTCATTTTTTTAAACACATAGAAACATAGCTCTACGTGCCTATGTGTTTATAGCATTACAATACTTTCGCTTCATTCTTCAACTTCGTTACAAGATCAGCCACATTATCTGCCGAAATCATTTGCACAGCACCTTTCGGAGCCGGGAGTTCAAACTTTTGAAGCACTGCACTCACTTCGGTTGCTTTTGGCTCAACTACTTTCAATGGCTTTGTGCGAGCCGACATAATACCGCGCATGTTTGGAATCTTCCACTCGGCTATCGGCTCCTGACATCCTGCGACAAGCGGTAAAGTAGATTCCACTTCTTCTTTTCCACCTTCAATCTCACGGGTCATTTTTACTTTGGTGCCGTCAATATCTAATTTCATTACGGGAGAAACAGACGGGAGACCCAACATTTCACCTACCATGGCGTGAACCACTCCGCTGTTATAATCGATCGACTCTCTACCCATTAAGACCAAATCAAATCCTTTTGCATGCTCTGCGATTTGAGTAGCAACAAAAAATGAATCGGTTGGCTCAGCATTCACCCGGATGGCATCATCGGCTCCAATAGCAAGCGCCTTGCGAATCGTTGGTTCTGTGTCGGCTGGGCCCACATTAATTACCGTTACGGTTGTTCCGGGAGTTGCCTCTTTCAGTTCGATGGCACGCGCTAATGCGTAATCATCGTAAGGACCAATAATAAATTGAACCCCGGCTGTGTCGAACTTTGTGCTGTTATCAACAAAATTGATTTTGGAGGTGGTATCGGGTACGTGCGAGATGCAAACTAATATCTTCATAATCTTAATAAAATGAGAATCAAAACTTTACCTACTACTTCGCTCATCTAATTGGCGAAGTCATTATTAAAATAGACCTTATGAATCAGCTACTTACCCAATAATAATTTTAAGGAAGCTACGTAGCACGCTGCAAATCGATCTAAATTTGGCCTCAAGATAAAGCATAAAATCCGAATAGAGCACTTAAAAACGTGAAAATCCGATGAATACAGACCGTATTAAGATGCTGGAGCAGTTCCTTAGGGACGATCCTACCGATCCGTTTAACCTTTATGCGCTTGCGCTTGAATTCAAAAATCAAGATTCACAAAAAGCTCAGGAACTATTTGATCAATTATTAGAGCAACATCCCACCTACCTGCCCACCTATTACATCGCTGGAAATTTCTTTGCGGATCAATCTCACATTGAGAAAGGACTTGAAATTTTAAGAAAGGGTTTAGCACTGGCACTTGAGCAAAAAGACAAAAATGCTGCACGGGAATTGAAGTCGGCAATAGAGAATTTAGAGGATTAATCATGAAAAAAATATTTCCTATTCTTATTGAAATCCTTCAACGCAAGTGAAAACGGATCTGAACTGAAATCAATATTCAAGAAGCATCTTGGTGGAACCTCTGGAATAACTAAAATCTCTTTTACTTTTGTTTCAACCTTATACAATCCGATAATAGTAAAAGTTATTGACCTGATCTCCTCCCATTTAATTAAATCGTCATCAATAATTAAACCAGCGTCCTTTATTTCTACATCTTTCATCTTTGGATATAGATATAGCCAAGCCAAAAAAGGTGTTATGGACATAAAGATTAGATATATCACTCCAGATTCAAAATTCGGATCATCCTCTTTGAACAAAAATCCAACTAAGCCTACAAGGTGTAATAGTGAAATAGCCAGTGGTGCATACCGATAAAATAATCCGACAGAGAAACTACTGCTCATTTATCTTCAAAACTTTTTGGTGTGGCAAAATCGACATAAATGTAGTCGGTACTTTTTATGAAACTCTTCAGCCTAAACTCTAAACCTGAAACACAATCTTACCCACCTTATTCGGTTTGGTAATGTCAGGGAAGGATTCAGCTATTTTAGAAAACGGACGGATTGAATCAACCAGCGGACGGATTTGATGTTTACTCACAAAGGCGAGCATCTCACTAAACTCATGATCGCTGCCCATGGTTGAGCCCAACAAGGAAAGTTGGTTCCAGAACATGCGATACAAATCTAACTTGGCCGGCAGTCCATTGGTGGCGCCATAGAAAACAATTCTTCCTTTTGGTTTAAGCACTTTAATGAATCCATTTAGCTGATCACCACCCGCACTATCAATCACCAAATCAAATCCACCTTTGGTTTTCCATAAATCGGTGTAAGTTGCTTGCTTCTTGTAGTTATACGCTCCCTTCGCGCCAAGCTTAATTGCTTTTTCAATTTTCTCATCACTGCCCGAGGTAACATACACATTAGCACCAGCTGCTTGCGCGAAAAGAAAAGCAAACTGCGCTACTCCACCACCAAAGCCGGAGATCAACACATTTTGCCCGGACTTCAATTCTCCTCTGCGGAAGAGAGCGCGATAAGCAGTCAGCCCACCCAACGGCAACGCTGCAGCCTGAAGAAAATCTAAGTGAACGGGCTTGCGATGCAGCCGATCGATTGCTACCAAAACATATTCGGCAAACGTACCATCCACAGGCATCCCGAGAATGGTGTACTTGCCCGATTGAACATCAAGATCGGGACCCCAATCGATGTTGGGATTAATAACAACCTCCTGTCCCACCCAAGGTTGATCAACCTCATCTCCTACTTCCTCCACAATACCCGCACCATCCGAGCCCATGGTAACTCCAAACTTTATGTTAGGATACTTGCCCTCCCGAATCCAATCGTCTCTGCGATTAAGAGCAGCCGCTTTAATGCGCACCAGGGCTTTGCCTTTTATAGCGATTGGCTTAGGCAATTCCTTCAGCTCTATTTGACCAGCTTCTTTTAGTACGAGCGCTTTCATAGAATAAGTTCAGATTCAAGATACAATCCCAACAAGAGAATATGAAATAAGTTTAGGAAAATCTTCCTGTAGATTCTGAAATTGACGGTTGACAAGAAGCAGTTGACACATGCCATTGCATATTGTCAATTGTACATTGTCAACTTGCTAAAATGGCGTATCATCATCCCCACCCGGAGTTGATGGCGGCAGATCTTTAAACGTATTCAACCGGCTTTCACGTGTGATGCTGCTCATCGGGGTAAGTCCATCAGGTGCATCATAATCCGCAAACTTGGTGTACTTGCCAATGAATTTCAGTTTCACGTTTTCAAGTGATCCGTTTCTATGCTTAGCAATGATTACTTCGGCCATGCCCTGGGTTGGCATACCTTCTTCATCCACCGTAATTTTATAGTATTCAGGACGATACAAGAACATTACAATATCCGCATCCTGCTCGATAGAACCCGATTCACGTAAGTCAGAAAGCTGCGGACGCTTATCGCCACCGCGTGTTTCAACCCCACGACTTAACTGTGATAGAGCAAGAACCGGAACATTCAATTCTTTAGCGATTCCTTTTAATGCGCGTGAGATGGATGCAATTTCCTGTTCACGGTTTCCACCAGCCTCACCTTTCATCAACTGCAAGTAATCGATTACCACCAACTGAATATTGTGTTCGGCTTTTAGTCTTCGGCACTTGGCTCGTAGTTCGAGAATAGAAAGAGCCGGTGTATCGTCAATAAATATAGGCGCACTGGAAAGACGCGTTGTCTTGGTCACCATTTGCTGCCACTCAAAATCGGCCAGGTTTCCCTTCTTAATTTTCTCAGAATCCAATTCTGCTTCCGCAGAAATCAAACGGTTCACCAATTGAAGGGAGGACATTTCTAATGAGAAAATCGCCACCGGAAAGTTAAAATCAACGGCAGCATTACGCAAAGCAGAAACAACAAAAGCAGTTTTACCCATACCTGGGCGGGCTGCAATAATGGTTAATTCCGTCTTCTGCCAACCTGATGTAACTCTATCAAGGCGCGAAAATCCAGTAGGTATTCCCGTAAGGCCATCTTTATGATTTCGCTTTTCCTGTATTTCTTTGGTTGCCTGAAACATCAACGACTTCATGGAGTCGTAATTCTTGCGCAGGTTGGAGTCAGAGATTTTGAAAATGTTTTGCTCGGCACTATCCAACAACTCAAACACATCGGTTGTGTCTTCATAGGCATTGGAGTGTATTTGAGATGCGATCTGAATCAAGTCACGCTTAATGGCCATCTCAATAATAATACGCGCGTGGTATTCAATGTTAGCAGCTGAACTTACTTTGCTCGTTAACTCAGCAATGTAATACGCACCACCTACCAATTCTATCTTTCCACTCTTGCGTAGTTGAGCAACCACCGTACGCATATCCACCGGCTCAGAGGCTTTGAACAAATCGATAATCGAGTTATAGATTTCTTTGTGCTGTTCGGAATAAAAATGATCGGGTCTTAAAAATTCAACAACGGCCGTCAATGCATTTTTCTCAAGCATCAAAGCACCCAAAATAGATTCTTCCAGATCGAGCGCCTGAGGTGGAAGTTTACCTAAACTCTCGGAGATGTCTCTCACTAAAAGTTTTGATTTGCTTCCCGCTCCGCTTATCGCAGAACTTAACCTCACTGGCGTTGATCTTTGCTCCATACTTTGTGGTTGTTGTACGTAGTTTCTTTATAGGGCAACAAACCTACCGCTAAGAATACTTCTACCTTCAACAAGTTATCTACAATTGAACGTGTGAAATTGTGAATAAATTCCATGAGAAAAAGTTGGTAAATAATATTAGATAATTCCGTACCCATTTTTACTCAGTAGACATTTTGGATTATATTTAGCCCTATTACTAAATCTGAACTCTTGACAGCTAAAGAAATATATAATCAAAGCCCTGATAAACAGCGCATCATCGTTGTTGGCGAGGGTGGTGCTTTAATTACTTCTCTCATTATTCATGTTCTCAATTTTTACAAGCGTAAATTTGATTACTGTGTGCCAGAGCAAGAACCAGTACTCAATTCAAACCATGCAGTAATTATCATTCATGGAGTTGATCAACTTACTGATTACAAACATCATATCGCTATTCTAAGCACTATCAGTTCAAATCAAAATTCTAAAGATTTTGAAAGATTGGCCGATGCCACTCCCAAAGGCGGAACCATATTATATCCCGAATCCAATTCAACTTTAAAACAAATTGGATCTCGTGAACGTATTGATATTCAGTCTATTGCATATAGTAGACTCAAGTACGAGACCAAAAATGGAAAGACAATCTTAATCTCTAGTACAAACGAAAAATTTCCGATTGCTTTTTCTGGAGATCAAACCATGGAGTATTTAAGTGCTGCTAAGGAATTGCTTAAAAAGATTGGGATTAGCAGTGGCCAGTTTTATAAGGCGATTGTTGCTTATCAACCCGCCTAATCCTCTCCTTCTACTTTATTGTTTATGAAATTAAATCTGAAAATACCGCTTTGCTTTTTTGATCTTGAAACGACCGGTATCAACATCACTCAGGATCGCATTATTGAAATTGCTATAATTAAAGTGATGCCGAATGGCGAGGTGATTAAGAAGAGTAATATAATTAATCCAACTATCCCTATTACGCCTGAATCAACTGCCATCCATGGTATTAGCAATGACGATGTAAAGGGTAAACCCACCTTTAAAGAAGTAGCGAGAGAATATGCTCGGTTCTTTGAAGGTGCTGATTTAGCAGGCTTCAATATTTTGAAGTTTGACGTGCCTGTTTTGGTTGAAGAGTTTCTACGTGCCGATGTTGAGTTTGATTATAGTCGTAAAAAGTTAATTGATGCGCAAAAGATTTTTCACATGATGGAGAAGCGTACACTCTCGGCTGCTTTCAAATTCTATTGCGAAAAAGAGATAACTGATGCGCACTCAGCCGAGGCTGATACACAGGCAACATTAGAAGTTTTATATGCGCAAATAGCACGCTACGAAAATCAGGAAGTGACTGATGGCCTGGGGAAAAAAGTTGGTGTGATTCAAAACGATATGGAAGCCCTTCATAAACTAACAGCTTCCAACCTGGTAGATCTTGCGGGAAGAATGGTTAGAAATGAAAAGGATGAAATCATTTTCAACTTTGGAAAGCACAAAGGAAAAGTAGCAATACAGGTACTAAAAGACGAACCTTCATTTTACGATTGGATGATGAAAGGTGACTTTCCATTGGATACCAAACGCAGGCTTACGGAAATTAAGTTGAGTGGGTTGAAAATGTAGTGCTATTGTGGCTAGGGATCCCGTCCTTCACTCTTTAAGATGTGGCCTGCAATAATTAGAATATTTCTCTGTGATTCAATATCTTGGTAAGGTGTTATCTAATAACACCTTGAATCCAGAAACCAGCATCTAATTATGGACAACTTCAACATAAACCGCAGACGATTTATTAAAGGCGCTACTGCCACCTTAGCACTCAGTGCTTTTGGGGCACAGGCCATGGATATTTTGCACGCCCAAAAAACATGGCGCGTTGCATTGATTGGTACGGGCTGGTATGGCAAAAGTGATCTGTTTAAATTAATTCAAGTGGCACCGGTGGATGTTGTGGCCTTGTGTGATGTCGATAAAAACCAATTGAATGAAGCTGGTCAATTAGTAAGCAAGAGACAGAAATCAGGAAAAATACCGCGCCTCTATAATAACTATCAGAAACTGCTATCTGAAAATGAATTGGACATTGTCTTAATCGGTTCGCCCGATCATTGGCATGCCTTACAAACCATTGATGCCATAAAAGCTGGAGCAAATGTGTATGTGCAAAAACCAATAAGTGTAGATGTGATAGAAGGCGAAGCCATGCTGGCTGCTGCACGAAAATACAAACGTACTGTGCAGGTGGGCATGCAACGCAGAAGTACGCCTCATCTCGCGGAAGCAAAAAAGAATATTATTGAAGCCGGTTTACTAGGTAACATCTCGCACGTAGAAATGTGTTGCTATTACCACATGCGCAATAGCAGCAATCCGCCTTTACAAACTGTACCCGACTTTTTGGATTATGATTTATGGACAGGGCCAGCACCGCTTAGGCCTTACGATGGATTACCACATCGTGGTTGGTGGCGAGCATTTATGGAATACGGCAATGGAATTATGGGCGACATGTGTGTGCATATGTTGGATGCGGTGCGATGGTCGCTTGACCTTGGCTGGCCAACAAAAATATCTTCAACCGGTGGCATCTATATGCCAAACCCTGGCAAGTCAAACATCTCCGATACGCAAACTGCCATTTTTGAATTTGATAAACTTAACTGTGTGTGGCAGCACCGGTCATGGGGCAACTCCACTGATCCTGAATATCCGTGGGCATATAAAATTTATGGCGATAAAGGAACGCTTGCTTGCAGTGTAATGAAATATGATTTCACGCCTGTTGGAGAGGGCAAGAAAATCCATATGGATGCAGTTTATGAACGAGAGAAGTATCCCGAAGATTTAACTGAAAAAAACATTGAGTTGCATACAGCGGCAGCAACTCGTTTACAAATGCTGAATTTTATAAAGTGCATTAATGATGGTGGAAGACCTGTTGCTGATATTGAAGAAGGGCACATCTCAGCAGCAAGTTGTATTCTGGCCAACATGGCAATGAAGACAGGAAGACCTTTGGTCTATGATCCTAAAACAAGACAAGTGGTTGGCGATGCAGAGGCTACTGCATTGTTACAACGCGCTTATCGTAGTGGTTGGACACACCCTGATCCGGATAAAATATGAGATATTAAACCTCTTTCCAGGTGTGATCTGCAAGCAACTTAACTGCCGCAACAAAACTTTTATAAGGTGATTTCGACCGTCCCCATTCTTCCGGACTAATCATTGATACCAAATGCGAAGCATCCTCCTTCTCATAAAGAAAATAGGTTTGGCCGATCACCGGAGCAAAACTGATTTGCGCATCGTAAATAATCATCGATAGCTCCTTACGCTTTTGGATTTCTTTTGCCTGAATAGCAAGCAACTCTATCTGCTGCCTGATTTGCGTAAGCTGCATATTCGTTTGCTCTTCCATTGCTGATAGAGCATGATGCCTGATAATACCAGCCTCATTTGGTTTTATGACTGCACCCGAAACAGATGCCGAGTAAGGAAGGACACTTAACTGCTTATGATAAATCTCTTCGTTGGTGAATTTCTCGCCTTGCTCATTGTAATGATGCTGAACAACTTTTAGATAACCTTTGGGAGTTATCTCATGAAGAACGTCAAGGGTTGGTTTTTGATTTTTAGTAAACTTTGTTTGAAAGGATAACTGACTGGTGAATTCACAGAAAATCGTGTCCCCTATTTCATGATTATCGAAATCAATTTCTTTACCATTAGGAGTAACTGAATATTGACTGGAGAACGCTTGATCCTCTAATGAAACCCAGTTCATTGAAATGTTCAGTTGTTTGCCCGTGCCTCCTAATTCAATTCTGAAAATCCCTGACTTGGGTCGATTACCGAACTCATAGGTTCCCTTTTCGGGGAATAATTGCCACGAGGCTAAAAAGTTATATGCATCTACCATAATGAAAACACATTAACATCCTTTCGGAAAAATGGTTTACTTCTTATAGTATTTCATTGCTTCTGGAATCCAACCCTCTAAATCTTTGATTCGGGTTTCGTGCGAAGGGTGAGTCGACAAAAATTCAGGCGGTTGTTGGCCTCCACTCAGGGTAGCCATCCGTTCCCAAAACTTAGGAGCGCCACTTGGATCATATCCCGCCATAGACATAAAAATCAATCCCATGTGATCAGCTTCCGACTCATGATTTCTTGAAAACTTTAGCATGCCAACATTGGTACCCATTCCTATTGCCTGAGCAAAAATTTGTTGCGTGGCAGTTGGGTTTTGTCCCATCGCTGCTCCAATTGTACTTAGTCCAAATTCAGTAAGCATTCCCTGGCTCATTCGTTCTGCACCATGATTGGCAATTGCATGAGCTACTTCGTGGCCCATAACAACAGCAACACCTTGCTCATCCTTACAAATAGGTAGTATAGCCGTATAAAAAGCTACTTTGCCACCGGGCATACACCAGGCGTTTACCGTCTTATCATCCTGAATAAGGTTAAACTCCCAATTAAACCCAGCAAGTTTATCACTCAAGCCCTTTTCAGCCATGTATTGCTCAACGGCCTTTTGAATCCGAACTCCCACTCGTTTAACCATGGCAGTTTGCTCTTGATTGGTGGAGATAGGTCCATTCTTAATTACCTCCTGATATTGTTGAGCCGACATTTGATTGATCTCATCACTAGAGACAAGATTTAATTGCTTGCGACCAGTAACGGCAACGGTTGCACACGCTGTTACTACTGCAAGTAGAAGAACGAAGGAGAAGATTTTATTAAACATAAGTTTCTTTTTAGAGACACAAAGATAAAGCCATTATCGATTAGCTATCAAAATTGCCGATGAAATTGCCGTTTTAGCTCAGATTGTTTCTAAATTTGCACAGTAACGGAAAAAATTTACCCATGAGAATTTTTGCAGTAGGTCGGAATTATGTTGAGCACATTAAAGAATTGAACAACGAGCGCCCAACCGAGCCTGTAATCTTTACAAAGCCTGATACAGCCATTGTTAAAAACAATGCGCCTTTCTATTATCCCGATTTCTCAAAGGATGTTCATCATGAGGTAGAGTTGGTGTTAAGAATCTGCAAAGAAGGAAAAAACATTGAGGAAAAATTCGCCAGCAAGTATTACGATGCCATAGGTGTAGGTATAGATTTTACTGCACGTGATCTTCAGCAAAAACTAAAAGAGAAAGGATTACCATGGGATATTGCCAAAGGGTTTAATGGCTCCGCTCCCATCTCCGATAAATTCATTCCCGTGAGTGAGTTTAAAGACATACGCAACATCAATTTTAAATTGGAGGTTGATGGACAATTAAAGCAAGAAGGAAATACGAGTTTGTTACTTTTTTCGTTTGATTATATAATCGCTTATTTATCAAAATTTTTTACGTTACGTACAGGCGATTTAATTTTTACTGGTACACCAAAAGGTGTTTCGCCTGTAGCGATTGGAAATAAACTATCCGCCTACATAGAAGATGAGAAGTTACTGGAGTTTGAAGTTAAGTGATGTAGTATTTTTTAGTCTGTTTATTTTTTGTGGCAACGCGACAGCGCAATTTAGTCCCGATAAGGAAATACCCCGCAAGAGTGAACGAAGCAATTATCTATTTCCGATAAAGCCTGGCAACACGGCTACGATTACCGGAACCATGGGTGAACTGCGCGATACCCATTTTCATGCAGGCCTTGATATTGACACGCCAGGTATTGGAGTTCCTGTTTTGTGTGTCGATGAGGGATATGTCTCGCGCGCAAGCACAACTACAGGAGGCTATGGTAATGTGCTCTATGTTACTCACCCCGATGGCAACACAACCGTATATGCACACTTGGATGAATTTAAAGGAGCCGTTGGTGATTTTATAAGAAAGGAGCGCTACACACGGAAAGTTTCAGAAATTGATTTAGCGTTTACACCAAATCAGTTTAAAGTAAGCAAAGGTGAGCTATTAGCACTTTCCGGTAATACAGGCGGTTCCGGTGGGCCACACTTGCATTTTGAAGTTCGAAATCAAAACAATGAAGCTACCAATCCATTAGTTTATGAGTTTAGTGAAGTGCGCGACAACCTTTCACCATTAGTTTTTAAAATTGCTTTAAAGACAATGGATTCAAAATCAAGAATCAATGATCAATTTGGTCGTTTTGAATTTTCAGTAATTAAGAAAGGGGATACATATTTACTCCCCTACCCAATTCTTGCTCAAGGTACCCTTGGGGTTGAGGTGCTGGCACACGATAAGATGGAGAACTCTCGCTTTCGGTATGGGATCAACTACATTGAAATGCTTGTGGATAACCAACCTGTTTTCACACAAACAATTGATAAAGTTGATTTTAATGAAACAAGAAGCATACTTACCGTGATGGATTATCCAACTCTGGGATTGAGTGGCAATCGCTTCAACAAATTATTCATCGATGATGGTAACCGATTAGATTATTATCCGGGTGTTCCAAGAAAAACCGGCATCACCATAAAAGAAAAAGAAACTCCGGTTGAAATACGCTTAAAAGATTTTAATGGAAACCTTAGCAAAGTTAATTTTGAATTGAAGCCTTCGCCCATGGCAGAAGAAACTTCCCTGCTCAGTGCCATGAGTAGACCTTATGAAACAGAAATTCTTGAGAACACACTAAAAATTGATGTCAAAAGTTGTTCCTCGAATGAATCTACAATCAACGTTTGGCAGCAAGGGAAATCAACTTCAATTTCGCGCACCTACGAAGGCAGCAATCGAAAGGTCTACCTGATCAATTTACAAAGCATTCTTCCAGATTCGATTCAAACATGTCAGGGTTCTATCAAATTTAATTTCAAGGATCGTGTTCCCTCTGAAACTACTTATAAATATTACAGTGATTTAATGGACATAGAATTCCCTAATCAAAGTCTTTATGACACAGCCTTTTTGGAAATTGCTTACGATACGTTAAACAGGCAAGAGATCTTCTCGATTGGAAATCGCACAATCCCACTTAATAAAAGTATTTCCGTTACTCTCAAACCTAAAGGAACTTACTTTCAATCGCGAGATCTTGGACTATATCGCAAGGCAGGAAAAGGGTATGCTTTTGTTCCCAGCGAATGGAAAAACAATCGCGTAAAATTCAACACGCGTGACTTTGGTCAGTTTACTTTTTTGAGAGATACCATTCCACCAACCATCACAAAAATTGGTTTATCCACTGCTGCCGCACGATTTAAAATAAGAGATAATCTTTCGGGGATTGCTTACTTTGAAGCAAGCATTAACGGCCAATGGTTGTTAATGGTGTATGACTACAAAACCGGAATTTTGAAATCAGAAAAGGCGGATCCTACCAAGTTATTGGGAGGAGATTTTGAATTGAAAATAGTTGATCAGGCCGGCAACGAAAGCATCTTCAAACAAAAAATATAACCATGGCGCTTACAGTGGGTTCAAAAGCTCCTGACTTTAAATCGAAAGATCAGGATGGTAAGGAAGTTTCGTTGTCTGATTACAAGGGAAAAAAAGTTGTGCTATACTTTTATCCACGAGACATGACTCCTGGCTGTACGGCTGAAGCCTGTAGCTTACGCGATAACTATAAAGCTTTGCAAAAAGCGGGCTATGAAGTTTTTGGAATCAGTACAGATGATGAAAAAAGTCATAAGAAATTCATAGCTAAAGAAAAGCTCCCGTTCCGCTTGTTGGCTGACCCTGATAAGGCTGTTCACAATAAGTTTGGTGCTTGGGTTGAGAAGTCTATGTACGGCAGAAAGTATATGGGGACTGCACGTATTACTTATATCATTGATGAGAAGGGAATTATCTCAGAAGTGATAGAAAAAGTAGATACCAAGAACCACGCATCTCAAATTTTAGATGGCTCCGCTCCGAAACCTACAACCAAAAAGGCAGTAAAAAAGGCGGTTAAGAAAACACCGGCAAAGATTGTGAAGAAGGCCGCCAAAAAGAAAAAATAGAACTCACTAAGCTGGCTGTTTTATTATCCTTTGGGGTGTTTTATCTTGCAGCAAAAAACAAGTAACATGGCTCAACAAGACCTATCCCAACTTAAAAAAACTGCTAGCCAAATCCGCAGAGATATTGTACGCATGGTACATGCCTGCCAATCAGGTCACCCGGGTGGGTCTTTAGGCTGCACAGATTTTTTTGTTGCACTTTACTTTCATGTACTCAATCATAATCCAAAATTTAGTATGGCTGGAAAAGGAGAAGATTTATTCTTTCTTTCCAATGGTCACATTTCTCCAGTATGGTACTCCACCTTAGCGCGTGCCGGTTATTTTGAAGCTAAAGAATTAGCTACTTTTCGTTTTTTAAATTCAAGACTTCAAGGTCATCCTGCAACACACGAACATTTGCCGGGCATTCGTATTGCCTCTGGCTCACTAGGGCAAGGTCTTTCTGTTGCATTAGGTGCTGCCCAGGGCAAAAAATTGGATGGAGATAAAAGTCTTGTCTATGTATTGATGGGTGACGGTGAGCAGCAGGAAGGTCAGGTATGGGAAGCAGCGATGTATGCAGCGCATAATAAAATGGATAATGTAATTGCTACGATTGACTATAACGGTCAGCAAATTGATGGCCCGGTTGATAAAATTTTATCCTTGCTTGATCTTAAAGCTAAGTGGGAATCGTTTGGATGGATCGTACAAGAATTTGATGGCAACAAGATGGAAGACGTGCTTACTGGGCTTGCAAAAGCAAAAGCACTTTCTGGAAAAGGTAAACCTGTGCTTAACCTCATGAAAACCGAAATGGGCTTTGGAGTAGATTACATGATGGGCTCGCACAAATGGCATGGTGTTGCACCTAATGATGAGCAATTACAAAAAGCATTAGATCAGTTGGAAGAAACAGTTGGTGATTACTAGTTTTTCTTCATCCCTTGTATCACCACATTACCGGTTCCATCGGGGCGGCAAGGATATTCAAATTCGTACCTAAGTCGTTTTGGGTTGTTGATGGTTTCATAAAAATCATCCAAATAACGCAATGTTGATTTCACGTATCGCTCATCATCAATAAAAGTATTAGTAGAATAAACGTTGTAGAGTTCTTCTTTGATTTGATTAAATCTCGCGATCACAGGATCAAATTGGTTCATATCCTTAATGCAATAGCCGCGATAACGCCTCTCACGTGTTGAACTTAGCAATAACTCGGCAGCCGGTAATGCATAGGGCGCCCCTACAATGCCCGCGTGATCAAAATCATATGCAACGGTATATGGCAGAGCCGTTGAGTCAGTGGAGATCAATTTAACATTCTGTAAATATTGAACCGACCAATCGGTGTTGCCAATCATATACTCAAATGCAGCCATGATTAAAAAGTCATCTTTTTGAGTTTGCTCTGGCCTAACCAATTTACCTTCAACAGAAACCGCATTATTTCTCTTGGCCATCTGATCCTCATCTTCAATTAACATTCCGTAAAACGATTTTACATTTTTTGACTTCGTTCCTGTATCTTCAAATAGAACTCGCACTAACCGCACCCGAAAAGATTTTGGAGTAATCACATTATAGAGTTTATACACCAGGTATTCTCTCATCACGTATTTATCATCGCGGCAAGCTGTTACTAACTTCAATTTATTTTGTTTTTCAAACAACGTGCTTTTTGTTCCCTCGCCTGAGAAATTCAAGAGCAAAGGTGGATAAGTACAGTTGGACTTAAGTTTTCGAAAATGGCCACGTGTTTTCACCTTAAGAGGAATCGCAATTGTTTCTAACTTCGAATTTTTATAAGTCAATGTTAAAGGATGATATTGAGGATCATTTCCCCGGTCTTTCATAAGCTCTGAGATTGAGCCCGACAGCATAATTTCAATTAATTCTTCTTCCTCAAATAGATTAGATGGTTGAGCAACCACCAAAATCTGTAAGAGCGCATTAAAAAGAATAACCAAAGAAAGCTTCATTTCGGTCAATTTTTGAACATTATACTTATAATTTAGTGAATTCCCGCATTTAATCCTATTCAACTCTTATAGCCCAATTTACCTTACTTGCGTTAGCTTTTTACATTTTTATTCCTAACTTGAATAGGTTTTTCTTTTACCAAGTCCTTTCAACTATCAAAAGCAAGTATTGAATATCCAGGGCTAGCCGTGTGGGAAGGTATAAATTGCCTATGAATTTTGATCGCATAAGGTACTTCAATAGTGTGATAAGAATTTCCGGTACTTGGATAGCATTATCCTGAGTTCGTCCTGAATAAACCCATTAACTCAATATATTAAGTTAAGTTCATCAAAAATTACATGGTTCTTACATTCAACATTACTATGTAGGGCTTTAATCTGAAATACTATGAAAAATTTAGTCTCTGGCTGGACATTTGAATCGGCATTAATCCGCCCAAGAATTTATGGTTTTGTAATTCTGTTGATTGTTCTTGTTCCATTATTATCATACGGCCAACAAGCGCAACAATTACAAATGTCAGATTTTGTTTTGTTTGCCGGAGATGGGGTTTCAGGTCGATATTCTTGCTCAAGCCCAGGGTACGCAGTTCAACTTAGTAGTTCAACTACAGTTAATGGTGGCTCCATTGGAAGTTATACACTTGTTAAAACTACAGGGACTTCCACCATTTTGGGAAATATTTTCAGCAAGGGTACTATTTCTCTTGCTAACAGCAATTCTGTTTCAGGTAAAATTACTGCTTCAAATTCACCTTCAACATGGGGAACTGTACTCTCTGTTGGATCTAATGCTTCCCTTGGTGGGAACATAGACGTGAATGGGAAGATAGTCATTAATGGTGGGGTTGTTTCAGGAAAAGTTACTCAGCCGGCTGGATCAACTTACTCCGGACCGACACCCGCAGGCGGAAGAGTGACAGCCACTCCAGCACTCCCCATCTTTCCATCAGAACCACTTATTACATCCTTCCCACCTTATCCGCAAATGGCGGACATCACCAAGACCAGATCAATTACCCCTGGTGGATATGATGACATAAAACTTTCTGGAAATCAAACACTAACGTTTCAGGGTACAGGGGTTTACATACTTGATAAAATTGAGAACAAGAACAGCAATAGTTTTGTATTTGACTTTCAGAATGATCCTGCAGGAACCATACTAATTTATGTTCACAACAATGTCAGTCTCGGGAAACTAAGTGTTACTGCCATCAATGGTGGAAGTGCTTCTCGCATCTTTACCGAAGTTCATGGCACTGGACTAGGTTCATCAAAGTATGCTTTTGATATTACTAATGGATCATCCAATTCAAAATCAAAATGGCTAGGTACTGTTTGGGCACCTTATGCTGCTATCAATGTTGGAGCAGGAAGTGGTAATACGGATGTTACTGGTGCTCTTTGGAGTGGAACTCAGGTGAATGTGCAAAGTGGCGTTACGATTGATTATGCTCCCTTTCAAACCTGCACAACACCCAATGTAAATGCGGGTGCCGATAAAGTTATAACCTGTTCTGCAACTACTGTTCAACTTAATGGGATTTCAACAACCACCGGAGTTTCTTACAGCTGGGCAGCCAGTAATGGAGGAAACATTGTATCAGGAGCAACCACTGCAACTCCTACTGTTAATAAGGCAGGGACTTATACACTAACCGTTACTTCAGGCAATTGCACAGCAACTGACGTTGTGCTTGTTACTGTTAATAATACTCCGCCCGTTGTTAATGCTGGTTCGGATAAAATACTTACTTGTTCTGTTACTTCGTTGCCGCTAGATGGTTCTTCCACCACATCGGGTGTAACCTATAATTGGATTGCAAGTAACGGTGGCAATATTTTATCTGGGGCGAACACAGCAACGCCTATTGTCAATGCATCAGGAACATATACATTAACTGTTGTTAACCCGTTAACAGGTTGCTCTGCAACAGATGTCGTGTTAGTCACTCTCAACAACACGCCTATCATTGTTAATGCAGGAACAGATATTGCCGTTTGTTTAAATTCAAATACAGCAACGTTGACAGCCAATGTTAGCGGAGGATCAGGTCCATACACCTATTTGTGGAGTAATGGAATGACTACACAAACTATTACGGTAACGCCTGAGGCAACAACAACCTATTCCGTAAGTGTTAACACATTAAATGGGTCCAACTGCTCATCCACAGATGAGGTAGTAGTAAATGTAAACCCCATTCCTGTACTATCTGCAAATGATATTGTTGCTTGCAGTACAAGTGCGGGGGGTAATACATCAATTGTTGATCTTACGCAGTATGTAACATCTGATAGAGGCACTTTATCATTTGCCAGTTCATTGAGTGGTGCTATCTCAAATCCAGCCGCTTATAATGCAACTCATGGCGAAGTGGTTACCATTACCGCTATAATTGCAGCAACCACCTGCACAAGCACAACAACACTAACAGTCACCGTTAATGATAGACAGACATTTGGAGTTTGTGCTCCCGCAACAGGAAAATCAGACAACATAATTGGAGCTGAGTTAACGATGTTAAATAACATTGTTGCCCAAGGTGGACAGGTAAATACAAATGAGCTGTTCTATATTAGTGGTAATCTGGTGCTGGTAGAAATTGTCGTTTATTCACAATTAACTATCTCTCAGCAAACCGAACTGCAAGGCTTTCTTACTACAAATGGCTTTGAGACAGATGAAGACATTAGTGAGCTCGCAAACTCGCTCGTAATTACAGGATTTATTCCTGTTGAAAACCTGAATGCTCTAAATTCGAGAAGCGAAGATCTTATCAAATTCGTGCGACCAGCCATACCTCCCGTGAGAAACGTTATCACAACGCAAGGTGATCGGGTGATGCGGTCAAATCTTGCCCGACTGGGTTATGGTCTTGATGGCCAAGGTGTAAAAATCGGTGTGCTGTCGGATAGCTATAATACGGTGGGCAATGGTGCTGCCCTTGACATTGCCAGTGGCGAGTTACCAGCTGTAACTGTAATTAAAGATTTGCCCACCCGATATGGCCAGGGAACTGATGAGGGTCGGGCTATGCTGCAAATTATTCATGATGTGGCACCAGGTTCTGATTTATTCTTCCGCACCGGATTTATTACAGCCGGAGATTTTGCGAAGGGGATTCGCGAATTAAAAGAAAATTCAAATTGTGACATTATTGTAGATGATATTACCTACATCACAGAACCGTTTTATACGGATGGTCGGGTTGCGCAGGCGGTTAATGATGTTGCTCAACAAGGAGTATCATATTTTACAGCGGCTGGTAATTTTGGAAGTAAATCGTACGAATCAACTTTTAATCCTGCGGATGGATCAAACGGTTTACAAGGGCAAAAGGTGCACAATTTTAGTGGTGGCGACACGCGTCAAAGTATTTCAATTTCTGCATCCCCTAACCCAACAACCTATACTATTGTCCTGCAATGGAGCGACCCTGTTTACTCTATTGGATCTCTAGGTCAAATTTTAACTGGATCTGAAAACGATCTTGATATTTATCTTGCCAACTTTCAGAACACCGAACTTTTTGGTTTTAATAGAAATAACCTTGGTGGAGATCCAATCGAAATCCTTTCATTTTCAGTTCCCGCAAATACAGCAATTGACACAGATATCATTATTGCTCGAGCACATGGCACTGCCAATGTTGACTTCAAGTACATAATCTTCCGAGGCGATAACCTCACTGTGAATGAATACTTCACCGGATCATCTACCATCGTTGGTCAGGCTAATACAGCTGGAGCCATGACTGTGGGAGCTATTCTATACAGCAATACTGATGAATATAACTTTACGCCAGTTCCTGCAGGTACAATACCGAATACAGTGGCTACCTTTTCGTCAAGGGGTACATTACCAACGGAAAATACACTGGCGAAACCTGATTTCGTTGCCCCCAATGGAGTTAATACTACAGTTTTTCTAAATGGTCCTGATCTCGAAAATGATGGGGATCCAAACTTCTATGGTACTTCGGCCGCTGCCCCCCATGCAGCAGGAGTTGCAGCCTTAATTATGCAGGCCAGAACCAAATATTATCCTGCCTCAAATCCTAAACATAAAGATGGTACCGACTGGCTTGCAGGTAACACACCATACGATATCAGAAAAGTACTTCAAAATACAGCCGAAGATTTGCATGGAACTGGCTTTGACGTTAACTCCGGGTATGGCCTTGTTCGTAGTGATGCAGCTTTGCTTACATTAGCAGCGCCACAACCCAAGATTACCCGACTACTTCTTGAAAATGGTAAGGCATATGGATCGGAAGAGTTTACCCTTGTAATTGAAGGGACAAATTTCTATTACGATTCCAAAGTCTTTTTACGGGGTGTAGAAATTGATGCAGATTATAATGCTACCACAACAAATCTTGAGGTCACAATCCCTCCATTTGAAGGAAATCCCCCCGTGCAAGTTGCTAACAGCGCGTTAACAAATAATCAAGATGGAGGCACCACTGAAGCCCTTCCGATTTTAAATATACCTAAGCAAAAGATTGCTATCCGAGCAAACAATATCTCGAAAAAATTTGGGCAAACCATTGAACCCTTTGGAGCTAGGGTGTTAATACTCACAAATGATGAAACTGGTAATCAGACATGGCAAAACGCAACCCTTAATCTGGAAGACGTTGGCTTAACATTGGATGCAACAAATCTAACCTTAACACCTTTACAATTTAGGAGCACCATCACCGAATTTGGTGGTGATCTTGCTCCTGTAGCCAATAGTTATACTATAACTCCCTATCATCAGGTAACTGATATTACGTTCCGCGAACTCTATGATTATGTTGGAGTAGTTAACACGAATGGAACTTTATCATACGATGGAAAAGATGATACGTTTGGCGATTATGGAACCGGTTCAATCCAAGTTACTCCCTTACCCATCACGATTAAACCAAATGACCTTTCACTGGAATATGGCGAATCAATTAGTGATGCGATCAATTATAACATTGATATTCCTGCTGCCTTTACATCCTCTATTCAAGATGTTGACGCGCTTAAAAATTCTATTCAGAATGAATATCATCAGGATCTATTAAAAGCAAAACTAGAAGGTAGTGATGCACTTCCACTAGCCATTTTTGACACCCAACAATTCAATGGCCGCACACTTATTAATTCAGATATTTCCAACCTTAGCTTCATGGTTAGTGGACGTACACTAATCAACGGGCGCACATTAATTAATGGCAGAACGCTGATTAACGGCAGAACCTTGATCAATGGAAGAACATTAATCAATTCTGTCTTTGATGTACCCATGAGTTCCTTTGAGAACTACAAAGGAACTCCCACTGAACTGCTTGATCAGACCTTAATCAATCCTGAAATAAATGGACGCACACTGATCAACGGAAGAACTTTAATTAATGGAAGGACATTGATCAACGGAAGAACTTTAATCAATGGCCGTACCCTGATTAATGGCAGAACGCTAATTAACGGACGTACCTTAATCAACGGCAGAACACTGATCAACGGCACAGAGGGTGCTCCTACCGATGCCCCTGAACTTGATAATATGCTTGTTGTTTTTGGTGAGAAGGATCTTGAGCCCGCTACGGAAGTAAATGTTAACGGTACTGATTATTATGATTTCGGTGAAGATGTGGACGATGAAGAGGATTACACTCTTGAATTCTTTTCTATCAATCTGGTAAGTGGAACTGGTGTAACGGCAAACGGAGCGCCCCATGTGATTGTGCCAGGAACATTCTTATCTGGTAACTATGAAGTTACTTATGAACCGGGTTCGCTATCGATCACACCCGCAACTCTCACTGTTACGACTTCGGCTACACCAGCTGAGATAACTTTCGGAGATCCTGCTCCTAGTTATAATTCTGATTTTGTTGGTTTTATGTATAGCACCGAATTCTTTGAAGAAGGTAATCCTGATAAAGTAGCTGTTGCTGAAAACAAAGCCACTGTAGTTCAAGAACCAATCAATTATAAACTTGTAAAAGATGAAATTGAATTTACCAGCACAGGAATCATCCCATCAGGTCAATATAACATAGTACCTGAAATAAATTTAATTGCTCCTAGTAACTATGTGGTTGAACCTGTAGAATCAATGGTATTAGGGGAGCTTAGAGTCAACAAGGCAACTCCAATAATAACAGCAACTGGCGGAATATTTGACTACGATGGCACAGCCAAGCCTGCAACCGGTTTAGTTTTAGGAGTCGGTGGAGTCGAAGACGTACTTCTCCCAGAGGTAATTATTACCTATGAAGGAGTTGAGGAAACTGAGTATCCTGAAACTGAAGAGGCACCTATAAATGCTGGTGTCTATTTAGCAACAATAACATTCGCAGGAAATGAAAATTACAATACGCTAACCGATACCGCTCCACTAACCATCAATAGAGCTAATTCTACCGTGAGCGTGGCAGGTGGTACATTTGTTTATACGGGAAGTCCAAAAGAAGCCACAGGGTTTGCTTATGGAGTTGGTGGAGAAGCCGATGTAATAGCTCCAGTAGTAACTTATCAATATTTAGGTACTGGCGAAACTCTATATGAATTAACCAGCCTGGCACCGGTAAATGCAGGCACCTATGAAGTAACAGCAACTTTCGCAGGAAATAATAACTACCATAGCTCTTCAAATACGACTGCACTAGTAATTAATAAAGCTGCCTCAGTGGTGAATGCTACAAGTAAAGAGTTTGTCTATGATGGAGTTTCTAAGGACGCCTCTGGCTTTGCTTATGGGGTTGGTGGAGAAGCAGATGTATTGACTCCTGAAGTTACTTTCTTGTATTCAGGTTCAGCGGAAACTGTGTATAGTGCTACAGCCACGGCACCCGAAAATGCTGGAACTTATGAAGTCCTGGTTTCATTTGCAGGCAACAATAACTACAACGCTTCGTCAAAAACCGTTTCGCTTAATATCACCAAAGCAGGTTCAACAGTGAGTGCATTTGGTGGAGCCTTTGTGTATGATGGTCTTGCCAAATCCGCCTCAGGATTTGCCTATGGAGTAGGTGGCGAATCAGACCTGTTAATTCCTGCAGTAACATACTCCTATTCTGGATTGAATGGAACAACGTATGGTCCTACAGATGCTGCGCCTAAAGATGCAGGTACCTATCAGGTTGCTGTTATCTTTAATGGAAATGGTAACTACCAAAGTTCATCAAGTAGTGTTGAAATTGAAATCAGCAAGGCTAATTCAGTGGTCAGTGCAATAGGTGGAACATCTATCTATGACGGCACCATGAAGAATGCTACCGCCTTCGCTTATGGAATTGGAGGCCAATCAGATGTATTAAGTCCCGAAGTTACTTTCCAATATATTGGAACCAGCGGAACTACTTATACCTCTGCAATCGCACCGACCAATGCTGGCATCTATGATGTGGTTGTTACTTTCTCAGGAAATTCAAATTATAATTCCAGTACCACTACTTCTCAGATAATTATTGAGAAGTCGATGCTAACCGCTACCGCAGATAACAAAAGCAAAGTATATGGAGCTATCACGCCTCCATTAACAATATCCTATACTGGATTCAAGAATGGTGAAGGTGCATCAGTTATTGATACCACACCTTTAGCTTCAACGGTAGATCAGTCCAGTTTTGTGGGTCAATATCCAATAATTCTAAGTGGAGGCGTTGATAACAATTACTATTTTGCATTGAATAACGGAATGCTTGAAATTACCCAAGCAACCCTTACAGTAACGGCCGATGATAAAATAGTTGAGTTCTTTAACATCCCACCGTTATCTTCTACCATTGATGGATTTGTGAATGGAGATACAAGAGCATCACTTGTTTCATCGGAACCCAAATACAATATAACGGGAAGCTTCAACTTTGGAGGAATCTATACCATCGTTCCAAGGGATTTACAAATTCGAAATGAACAAAATTATACAATTGTGTATGTCAATGGCGGACTATATATTAATCCAAATCGTCTGACCATTCATCCAATTACGCCTGTGCTTGCCTGCGTAGAAGAACTTTATAAAGATCCTTCAGGATTTAAATACAAGGCTCACTTTGAATACACAAATGACAACTGGGGTGATGTTTATATTCAGCGTGGAGATGACAATAAACTCCAAAGCAGCGGTTCATATTCAGGTCAAACACCACAACTCTTTAAACAAGGAAGTGGACAATTCGAAATCCTCTTTGACGGAAGCCCGTTAACGTGGTCGGTGACAAGTTACTTCCTTGCCTGGGGCACCACCCGAACAGTGACGGCAAGTTCTGTTTCTCCACGTTGCAATAACGATGCAAACTTTGCGCGCGTAACTTCGGAATCGAAATCTAAACAGTATGATAATTTGGCTGCACAGTCTGGGGAGAAATTTATAGTGTACCCGAATCCAACGGCAGATTATGTGAACATCTCTATCAGCGAAATGGTTGAACAACCAGCCATAACCGATATTATGATTGTCGATCGAATTGGAAAAAATTATCCTGTAAAAGCAATTTGGCAAAAGGAAATTAGTTTGCTTCAAATTGATTTTACTGACCTATCACATGGTTTATACCTGATTAAAATAAATTTCCCGAAAGGAACTCAGGTTCTTAAAATCTATAAGGAATGATTTCATTTGGTTGAAAATTCCAGGGCAGGCTCAAAAGTAAAACAAATCTCATTTCACTTCAATAGAGATTTTAAGGAAGACTTTTGAGCCTGTCTATTTTTTAACTCTGCCAACTCATAAAAAAACTAAAATCATCGTAACTTGATGCGAAATCTGTTGATAGCTGATGATCCGATTTACAATCTTTCTTTTAGTAATCCTATTTTCGGCCTTAACCGGACAGGCGCAGAACTATGAAATCGAAAATCTCAAGAAACAGATTTCAAATCAAGCTGATGACTCACTTAAGGTTAACGATCTAATTAAATTAGGAACAAATTATCTTAATGAAGATCTCAATGAATCTATCCGTTACGGAATTCAAGGTCAAAAATTAGCTTCAAAAATTCACTTTCCTATCGGTGAGGCATACTCCCTTAAGGTGATTGGCTTGGCCTATTTTTACAAAGATAATTATCCTGAAGCTTCTACTCACTTTAAACGATCCTTGAAAATCTTCGACTCTCTTAATTACAAGGTAGGGATTGCGAACATCCTAAGTAGTTTAGGATCAACAAATATTAGAGGCAGTGATTACACCCAAGCCATTGACTACTTTCTTCGCTCGTTAAAAATTTCAGAAGAGTTAAACGACTCACTTAGAATTGGAACTGCGCTGACTAATATCGGTGATGTTTACAGCAAAAAACCTGAAACCGAAGATAAGGCTTTACAATACTACCTAAAAGCACTCCCTATTTTCCGAGCCATAAAGTATGAAGATGGTGAAGGAATTGCATCCATGAATATTGGCGAAATCTATAAGAATAAGAAACTCTATGATTCTGCATTTTTATATTTTGATGAATCGCTTGAAATATACCGAGGCACCAAGGATGCGTGCTTTCCACTTAATCTAATCGGAGAAATTTATGCCGAGCAAGGTGATTTCGATCAGGCCATGATGTACAGTAACAAAGCTCTTGAAATTGCTGAAAAGCAAGACGGCAAACTTGAAATAGCCCAAAGCTTATTAAGTCTGGCGGCTATTCAAAATAAGATGGGTAACCATCGAGCTTCAATACAATTATTTTTAAAAGGAGAAGCAATCGCAAAGAAAATTGACGCAAAACCTGAGTTAAAGTTAGCCTATGAAGGGTTAGCCCGATCATATGCAAAGATTGGAGAGTTTAAGAAAGCCTATGGCTATGACACGTTGTATAGCAGTATGAAGGATACGCTCTATAACGTAGACAATGACAAAAAAATACAGCAACTCCAATTCAATTTCGATCTTGGTAAAAAAGAGAATGAAATAGACTTACTAACTGCCGATCAGGCCTTAAAAGAAGCAACCATCCAACGCCAGAGGATTGTTAATTATGCAGCCGGTGTTACTGGATTTCTTTTAATTCTTGTGATATTGGGATTTTACAACCGCTATAAATACGTTCGTAAAACCAACAAGATCATCAAAGATGAGCGCGATCGATCACAAGATTTACTACTAAATATCTTACCCGAAGAAACAGCGCGGGAGTTAGAAACAAATGGTCATGCAAAAACCAGGTTCTATGATGATGTGACAGTTCTGTTTACGGACTTTAAAGGATTCTCTACCATTGCAGGAAAGCTCACCCCTATTCAACTGGTAGCCGAATTGAATGAATACTTTATGGCGTTTGATGAAATAATCGTTAAACATAATCTCGAAAAAATTAAAACCATTGGCGATGCCTACATGTGCGCGGGTGGTATACCATCAACTAATGACACACATGCAATGGACGCGGTAAAAGCAGCCCTTGCTATGCAAGCCTACATGCAAAAGAGGCAACTTGAAAAAAGTATTAATGGTATTACTGCCTGGGAATTACGAATTGGAATTCATACAGGACCAGTTGTGGCCGGGGTGGTAGGAAAAAAGAAATATGCCTACGATATCTGGGGGGATACGGTGAACATAGCTAGCAGAATGGAATCAAATGGAGAACCCGGTAAAGTAAACATCTCTGCAGCTACGCATCGTCAAATTAGTGATCACTATCAGTGCTTACATCGCGGCAAGATTTCTGCCAAAAATATTGGCGAGATAGATATGTACTTTGTTGAAAGCTCTGTTGAAAAACCTGAACTGAACCCAGCGATTGCTATCGCTTAAACTTGGCACTAATTTCCTGAAGGTGCTGATGCTTTTTCTCTTCACGATTTTCTTTGCTAAAGGAAGTGTGGTATCGATGCGATTCAAGAAATGTTTTTTGCACCAGATTCCACTCGCGCTCGGTTTCAACCACACCAGCTTCTTTTAGTTCTAGCAAAAGGCGACCACCAATCTCGTAAAAATCATCGCGACCTAAATAATCAAGATCAGCATCACACAAAATTTTATCCAATGTGGTAGTTGGCGTTTGTGGTATTTTTGTCGCTATTATCATTCCGCAAATGATATTGATCTGATCGACACTTAAGCCATACGCTGGTAGTATCTCACGCGCTAATTCCGCACCTCTTGCTTCATGGTTTTTGGGTGAATAAATAAATCCAGAGTCATGGAGAAGTGCTGCAAGTCGCAGCAACGAACGTTCTTCACCTGAAAGTTCTTCCCTTTCTCCTATTACTTGTGTGGCTGCAAGCACATCGTACACATGATCAATGTTATGATAATGATGATGCGGCATTTTGTTTTCTAACATTTCAACAATGTACTTTTCCGCACCAGTAAAATCGGCTGTATTAAAATTAGCTTCTTTATTTAAGGAAGTTCGTAAGGGCTTTAGTAATGGATCAACATCCCACCAGATTAAGTCAATGTCGTTTGTTTCACGCGCTTGGGTAAGCCAATGAGCGGATTTGTCTACATCCCCAAGTTGATTGAACGCATGTACCAGATAAATATTTACACCCTTCTCCCCGGTCTCACTCCTTTTCAAAAGTTCATCCAACAATTCTTTTACTTTTGCTTCCTTATTCATTCCATTATATGCTCCTATCAGATAAGCAATCATGGAAGGTGGCCGAATCTTAGACGTGCGTAATCCTTTCGATAACGCATCAACTGCCTCATCGTATCGATTAAGCGTGAGATAAAGCCGACCCAGAAAATCATAAAAGCGAAGCACTGTTGGATACAATTGAAGCGATTCATTTAGAGTATCAAGTGCCTCATCATAGCGACCTAGCAAATAGAGACCTAAGAAGCGGTAATTAAAATAGGCTACGGTGAGGGGATCAATTGCTTTCGCTCTTTCCACCATACTCATGGCATCATCATATCGCCCCATGGCATTAAGAAGATAACTATAAGTATATAGCACCATTGAGTTGTTAGGAGCTAGCTCAATGGCTTTCAATAACAGTTCTTCCGCTGATTTAAAATCCTTATCGATAAAAAATTCAACAAATGCTTTTGTCAAATAATCATTATCCGTTGGACCGCGCTTCCAGGCTTCCTCTAAATAGATTTCAATCTGTTCCTTTGCTTCTTGAGGGGAAAGATCTCCATTCCAGGACATACGAGCGGAGTATGAACTAGCCAGATATGAATACGCTTGTTTAAAATCAGGATCTTTCGCCAGCGCCTGTTTAAAGTAATCGGATGCTGTGCGATAACCATCTACACTCCATTGATTAAACGCATGTCGTCCTTTTAGAAAGAGATCATACGCTTCACGATTTTTGGTAGGAACCTCTTTGGGTTTAACAACGGGATTCCCATTAATGGATGTATTGAGTTCCTTTGATACAATCTCGGCAACGTTATTCTGAATCTCAAAAATATCATCCAGACTTTCAACAAATACTTTTGACCAAACTGGCTGATCTTTAATGGCATCAATCAATTGAACATTAATGCGCACTTTGTTACCATGAGCCTGAGCACTTCCCTCAAGAATAAATTTTACACCAAGTTCCGTAGCAATTTCAGGAGCCGATTTTGTCGTTTTTTTATAACGCATCACTGAAGTTCGAGAAATCACTCGAAGCTGTGAATTTCCGGAAAGTTGAATGAGAATGTTTTCTGTAATTCCATCAGCAAAATATTCTTGTGAAGCATCATGCGATAAGCTCACAAAAGGAAGAACTGCTAATGACTTATCAATTAGATATTGTTCCGTTTTATTTTTCCTTTCATCCTTAGCAAGTTCATTGCTAAGTTGTTCTGAGTAGGAATCTGAAACCCGACCCGGGTATTTGATGGCATGAATGATTTCCTTGATGGCGTTAGCTACCTTATTGATTTGATCCCGATAAAATAGACCATTTGCATTATCTTGTCGGTTGTCATCCGGGCGAAGTGGGCGATTAACTCCAGGTGATCGAAAAATAAAGTCAATTGAGCGTAATTTAGAATTCAACTCAGTCTCAAACAGGTTGCGATCTTCCCCATCTAAATTATGAATTGCCACCGGTAAAATGCGGCTTGCCACATTCCCATCTCGTAGTTTGATATCACGGCCTAGCGAATCCTGCAAAGCCATTTTATTAAAAGCACAGAATTCATTCTGCCAGGCAAAAGATTTTGTATCGCAATAAATTTGAGAAAGTATGGGAATGAAAATTACAGTCTTTAGTTTCCCCTGCAGGCTTTTATCTACATTATGAGATTCTAACAGTCCATCTATCGGATTTGAATCAAAATAGATAGACAAATCATCCTTCAGTGTACTTTCAAGCTCTCTTTTAAGTTCCTCAATAAAGTCTGTTACCCATCCGTTGCTAACTTGATAACCCGTAGCTGGTAGAGACCCCAAAGCAGTCCTATTATCTTTATGTCGATATGAAACGAAGATATCATATTCATATCCTGAAATTACTGATGGCATAGTTTCAAATATACTAACTTGTTGAGGCTAAGACAACGGATAGTTCTGGCTAAGGCGAAAACTTAACACGATATAAACTGCTGTTTTCATTTTGATCAGGCAGTTGAATAACTCCAATGTAATCGAGTTGAAATTTCCTTGGGTGTAAGGCAAGTACGGAAGCAAATCCCATAGTTGAACAGATACTTCCTATAGTAGCAAATTGACTAATCGCCTTTAAGCTTTTGATATTTATATCAGCTTCAATTTTTTTGATCTGCACAGGCGCCACATGCAATCCAATCTGGATTGGTTTGTCAGGTTTAAACGGTGCCGTACTAACCCATATTGACCGAACAACATCCATTAATGCAATCTCGGTTTCTAATCCTAGAATAATAGTGGTTTCAGTTACCTCAAATATTTTAAACTCAACTTGTTGATCCTCCGCAATGGTGTTTACAAGTTTTTCAATTCGCTCTCTTTCCATCACCAAAACTCCAGATAGCTCTATACAAGCCTGCAGGGCGACATGCGCCTCGGCTTCAATTCGTACGAGGATCGCCGGATCCGCGTTTGCGCGAATCAGGGGGTCTGACACCCATCCCGCACCCCGTCCCGACTCGCGTCGCGACCCGATGATGAGAGCGATCGCTGTTGCGGCCTGCAGCTGGTCACCCGCGTCGAGCAGTCGCTGCGCGACAGACATGCGCATCACCACGAACTGCAGCGCCGCTGCCAACATCGCCGAGGTGGCCGATGGTGTAGCCGATGCGCCTGTGACACACGGCACGGCCGGATGCGACGCCAGGAACCAGACGGCGCGTTCACATGCCGTTGCGTCCAGCACTGTGCCCGACAACACGAACGCAATGAATTCCACGGTGCCGCGCACCAGGGTCTCGGTCGACGTCACCACCTCGACCTCGATGCCCTGCGCCGACAACGAAGCAAGCGTTCGCTCCCGCGCGCCGCTCGACGCGCTGGACGGCAGGAGCACGACGGGCAGTTTCACCTTACGCGCTTCGCAACCAGAGCAGCGCGCGGAGCGCCAGTGCTGCCGGCTCTCGACGCGCGACCAATCCGGCTGGCCAGTACGCCCGCGCATGATCCTCGAGCAGTGATTCTGCCGTGAACGCGCCGTCGCGGAAGGCAGCGAATGATCGCACACGATCCGCTCCAAGCCCTTCGCCATGCTGGATGTCGCCGATGGCCGCGGCTTCTTCAGCGGTCGGTTGCTGGATGGTCCGTGCCAGATGTCTCAACGCGGCCTCAGGGCTCATCGGATAGTCCCCGAACACCTTTCGCTCCTGCGCCAACCCGCGCGCGTACGCCACCGCACCATCGCGCAATTGCGCCACCGCCTCGTGCTGCGACGCTGGATGATCCACCGCGCTATGCACCGGCACGACGGTCTTCCCCTCGGTGCGGAAGCCACGCAGGCTGCCGCGCGTTGTCGTGCAGATGAACTCCACCAGCTGCTGCAACTGCGTCACGGCCCGCGCGCGCTCGACCGGTGCGCCAGCATTGAACAGGTATCCGCTGGCGGCACTGCCGTTCAGATCCGCCGCAATTGCCGGCTGGGTGCCGAGGTAGTACCCCGAGAGATCGAGCGGCGTCTGCTCGACCTTCGCAACCGACATCAGCGCCTTCTGGATCGTGCCATTCCAGCCGATGTCGACGAGACCGACATGACCGGGCGCCAGCACCCCTTCCTGCGCGAGGAACTTCCACAGCAATGCGCGCTCAGTCCGGGATCGCGACACCATCGCGTTCACCACATCCATACGCCCGAACAAGGCGGCCACCTTCGCCATGGCCGTGTTGTCTCGGCGGTCGACGATCGTGTTCATCGGCGGCACCCCGATCGTGTGGGCCGGACCCCTGTCGAACTGGATCGCTGCCTGCGACCTGATGCTCGGAATGTCGGTCGACACGGTCGTGCCGGGCCACGGCCCGGTCACCGACAAGGCCGGTGTCACGGCGGTGCGTGACTATCTCGTGTTCGTCGAGCAAGAAGCGACCGTACGCCACGCCGCTGGGCTGGATGCGTTCGACGCCGCCCGCGACATCGCCGCCGCGATCGGTGCCTCCGAACACTTCGGCTCACTCGGCGAGTTCGGCCGTATCGCCGTCAACGTCGAAGCCGTGTACCGCCAACTCGACCCGTCGCACGAGACCCCCGATGTGGTCGAGCAGTTCCGTCGGATGGCCGAGCTCGAACGCTGCTGAGTTCAGTTCGCCGAGGCTGGATCTGCACCCGCAGTGGAGTTACCCGATTCCTGCCGAGCTTTCCAATGCCGAGATGGATCGGCTCGAAGTTCCCCGCCTTCGCTGCAAAGAATGACGGCGCGTTCGATGACGTTCTGCAATTCGCGGACGTTGCCGGGCCACGAATGGTCCTTCAAGGTTTCCATGCAGGGCTTGCTCATGCCGTGGACTTCAATGCCATGCTTTCGCGAGAAACGCTGGCGAAATTGCTCTGCAAGAATGGTGATGTCATCCTTGCGTTCCCGCAGCGGAGCGATCACCACGGGCACCACGTTCAGCCGGAAATACAAATCCTGACGGAACTCTTTCCGCTGCACGCTTTCCTCGAGCTGGCGGTTCGTCGTGGCGATGACGCGGACATCCACTTTGATTGTGCGATTGCCGCCGACGCGCTCGAACTCGCGTTCCTGGCAGCACGCGCGGAGCAGCTTGGCCTGGACAGTCGGTGAGATTTCGCTGATTTC
>CAWBCB010000056.1:0-13182 GCA_963787095.1 uncultured Cytophagales bacterium
TTCAACCAATTAATCAATTTGAAATGGGTTTTCTTTTTACTGCTCGCACTAATTAGTGCTGAATGGTTTTTAAGAAAGTATTTAGGAAGTTATTGAAAAGAGTGCCACAGATTCAATGATTATTTCTTTTTTATTAAATCTGTGAATCAGTGACTACCAATCTCCAAATAAAAAAAGCGGGTTGCCCCGCCTTTTAATTTATTCGCTCTTTTTCTCTTTCGAGGGAGCTTTTGGTTTTTTCCCTTTTATGGTAAGCACTTCTCCCGTGCCTTCATAGTCGGCAACGATGGTACCCCCTTCCGGAATTTCACCTTTTAGTATTTCTTCTGCTACCGGGTCTTCAAGATATTTCTGAATGGCACGGTTCAAAGGTCGCGCTCCAAATGCGGGATCAAATCCTTTTCCTGCCAAAAAGTCTTTTGCCTTTTCGGTCAGTTCAACATGGAAGCCCAACGTAAAGATGCGGGCAAACAATTTGCCGAGTGTAATGTCAATAATCTTATGAATGTGCTCGCGTTGCAATGTGTTAAACACAATCACATCGTCCAATCTGTTTAAAAACTCTGGACTGAACGCACGCTTCAACGCACTTTGAATCGTTGACTTCATCACCTCTTCATCATTGTCGCGCTTGGCAGCCGTGGTGAAACCAATACCCGCTCCGAAATCTTTCAAATCGCGCACTCCAATATTTGAAGTCATGATAATGATCGTATTTCTGAAATCCACTCTACGGCCTAACCCATCCGTAAGAATTCCATCATCTAACACCTGAAGCAAAATATTGAATACATCCGGGTGAGCTTTTTCAATCTCATCCAGCAACACAACTGAATAAGGCTTGCGTCTCACTTTTTCAGTAAGCTGACCACCTTCTTCATACCCTACATATCCTGGAGGGGCACCTACTAAGCGTGACACAGAGAATTTCTCCATGTACTCACTCATGTCAATACGCACAAGTGCATCATCTTTATCAAATAAATACGATGCTAGTACTTTGGCTAATTCAGTTTTTCCTACACCTGTAGGGCCCAAGAAAATAAATGATCCAATTGGTTTTTTAGGATCTTTCAAACCCACGCGTGTGCGTTGAATTGCTTTTGTTAATTTCTTGATAGCTTCATCCTGACCAATAACCCGGCTGCTTAATTGATCGCCCATGCCCAACAACTTGTTGCTTTCTTTTTGAGCGATACGATTTGCCGGAATGCCTGTCATCATACCTACAACATCCGCTACGTTGTCTTCTGTAACCGTATATTTTTCGGTGCGGGTTTTTTCTTCCCAACGCGCTTTTGCCAAATCGAGTTGTTCGATCAGCTTCTTCTCTTTATCACGAAGTTGTGCAGCCTCTTCATATTTCTGGCTCTTCACCACCCGGTTTTTCTCTTTCTTCACATCTTCAATAGCCTCTTCATACTTCACGATGTCTTCGGGCACATGAATATTGTTGATGTGAACGCGCGCTCCAGCTTCATCCATAACATCAATCGCCTTATCGGGAAGAAAGCGATCACTGATGTAGCGATCGGATAACTTCACACACGCTTCAAGCGCTTCTTTTGTATAATTTACGTGATGATGATCTTCGTATTTTTCTTTGATGTTTTCCAAAATCTGGATTGTTTCATCTACGGAAGTAGAATCAACCATTACCATCTGGAACCTACGCGCTAACGCACCATCCTTTTCTATGTACTGACGATATTCATCAAGCGTAGTAGCACCAATACATTGTATTTCGCCACGCGCTAATGCTGGCTTAAACATATTCGAGGCATCCAGCGAACCAGAGGCGCCACCGGCACCCACAATCGTGTGTAACTCATCAATAAACAGAATTACATCAGCCGATTTTTCCAGTTCATTCATTACGGCTTTCATGCGCTCTTCAAACTGACCGCGGTATTTTGTGCCGGCAACCAGTGAAGCGAGATCCAACGTAACTACACGTTTGCCAAAAAGTACACGTGAAACTTTTTTCTGAATGATGCGCAGTGCAAGACCTTCGGCAATAGCCGTCTTTCCCACACCAGGCTCACCAATTAATATTGGATTGTTCTTTTTTCTGCGACTTAAGATCTGAGCAACTCGTTCAATTTCTTTTTCGCGACCCACGATAGGGTCTAACTTGTTGTCTTCCGCTAACTTGGTTAAATCGCGCCCGAAATTATCAAGCACTGGAGTGCGGGATTTTTCAGTGCCTTTTTTCTCCTTGCTTCCGCTGCCGGGATTGGCTCCACTTCCAAACATTTTAGAAGAGTCATCATCCGGATCGTCAGTATCAGAAGCCGATGTAGGTTGATCATTTTGGTATTCAAGCATTTCTTTCACCACATCATAAGCAACATCAAACTTATTTAAGATTTGTGTGCCCAGATTGTCTGGATCGCGCAGGATTGACAACAATAAATGTTCAGTACCAATCAACTGAGCTTTAAATATTTTTGCTTCGAGGTAGGTGATCTTCAACACTTTTTCTGAGGCGCGGGTCAACGGAATGTTCGCCAGATTTTTGATTTCGTGAGTTGCGGTTCCTTTCGAAATTTTTTCAATCTCGCCACGCAACTCATCCAACGGCACTCCTAACTTCTTTAAAACGCCCACGGCCACACCTTCACCTTCACGAATCATCCCCAGCAGGAGATGTTCGGTGCCGATGTAATCGTGCCCCAATCGTAATGCTTCTTCCCGGCTCAAGGAAATTACTTCTTTAACCCGGTTAGAAAATTTTGCTTCCATATTTGGCATATTCTTGAGTATTGTAAATGTAAAGTTTTAACTGTGATAATTCCAACTGCTTCACGACCCTAGATTGGTAATTAAAAACTACTAATCCAACGGTTATTAAACATGATCTGAATTTTTTTTGTTCAACCTTTATTCCGTGAGGCAAGGATTAGGGAACCGCTCCGGGGTCCTTCGCAAAACAGGAGATCGATCAGGCTCAGGTTGTCTGCAAAATGATTGCCAAAGACCTGATAATAGGGAACGGGTTTGTAGATCGATCGCTCCGAATACGGTATTTTGGCTTGAATCAACGATCGCAGATCATGAAAATGTGTTTCAGGACTTTTTTCATACGCCACACTAACCGAAAGCTGAGGCCGAAAAGAAATGTTTTTCAGACAGAATGACAGCAGTGCAAGATTGAGATCGAAAAGAAAAATGTGATCACCGTAAATTATTTTTTTCAGATCATCAGAATAATATTCAAAGAAAGGTGCCTTTCGGTAGGCAGATTCAATGGTACGCCAGTGATTGTTTTGCCATTTAATACTATAATCAACCATTACTTCGCTAATAGAAACTTTGCCATGCTTGTTTGTTAACGGAACGGTCAACATCTCAACGCCTTGTGCCGTATTGATATAACATCGGTTGCGATAACTTTGTTTTACATAATGTTCGTGCTTCTCAAGTTGAATGGTTGAGTAGTCTTGAAGTGCACAGAAGTACTCCAGGGAAGGAAGATAGTGAAGTTCAATAAGTGCGGCTTTCAAAATTGCAATACATTTTTTTAAACAACCATGTTGTCAGTTGAGCCTGCCTTTGCCGAAGCGGCTACACGCAGGCGGGCTTGTCGAAAACAAAGTCTGCAGGCTCCGATCGACTTCAATGAACTCAGTCTGACAGTCATCTAGTTGTTTGTTAACATTATCTAATAAAATATACCAAGTCCTTGTCTGATTACTTCAGGTTCACCACTTGTGAAATCAACAATGGTAGAAGGTATGTTCCCACCGGGACCGCCATCAATTACAAGATCAACCTGATGTTTAAAGTCTTCATAAATTTCTTCGGGGTCCGTTGTGTATTCTTTTATTACATCATCATCCTTAATAGAAGAGGTGATGAGGGGATTGTTCAGTAGCCGAACTAATGCCAAGGGAATAGGATGATCAGGGATTCGTATTCCTACCGTTTTTTTGTTAACGTTCAAAATCTTAGGTACGTTGTTGTTTGATTCGAAGATAAACGTGAATGGCCCGGGTAGTAATTTTTTTAAGATTTTAAATTCGGGTGTATCCAGTCGTTTCACATATTCTGAAATATGACTTAAGTCGTTACAAATAAAAGAGAGATTCAATTTTTGAGGTTTGACTTGTGTGATTGTGCATAACCTTTCTACCGCCCTTCGATTAATCAAGTCGCACCCAATTCCATAAATCGTATCGGTTGGATAGATAATAACACCACCTTTTTTCAGCACCTCAACCACCTGAGCAATTTTGCGGGGCTCAGGGTTGATAGGATGGATGGCAAGGAATTCAGCAGACATTTGAGTTATTGGTCAACAACCGAGAAACAATTAGTTGGTATTTATTGCAAAGGTAAATCAAATGCATTTAATGCGCGATTTGGTATGAGAACAATGCTCGACATAATTCGTACACCTACCTGCCCGGTAGGTAGGTTCGTGGCAGTTTCGTAAATTTGAACTCCAATTTTAAATATGGCCGAAGTATCTAAAACAAAGCTCGCTTTTTTTCTGGTTGCATCTACCTTGTTAATCACCTTTGTGTTTTACGGGTATCAGATTTTGTACACACCCAATATTTTGGTGGATCGGGATAATCGTGTCTTCATTATCCACAAGGACGATACGTTTCGTAAAATTCAGGAAGACCTTGGTAAGGGCGGGTTTGTAAATGACATGGTGTCGTTCAGTTTTTTAGCCCGACTTAAAAATTATGATAAAAGAATACAACCAGGTCGGTTTGCGTTGCGCAGAAACATGACTAACCTGGAAGCTATTGGTGTGCTGAGTGCCGGCATGAGGCAGGCAGAAAATGTTACATTCACCAATGTAAGATTAGTGGAAGAGCTTGGTGAAAAAATCACGAAAAACATTGGAGTAACGCCAACTGAATTTGATGAAGCCTTAGATGACTTTGTAGATACAAATACAGAAGGATTCAATCAGGAGAACATTATAAGCATGTTTCTCCCCAACACATATGAAGTATATTATAATGTGTTGCCCAATGAGTTGATAGAACGATTCCATATTGAGTATAAAAAATTCTGGAATGATGATCGTTTAGCCAAAGCACAAGCTTTAGGATTTACTCCGCTGGAAATCTCCACACTAGCCTCTATTGTTCAGGCAGAAAGTATAAAAAAAGAAGAAACCGAAATTATTGCCGGACTCTATATTAATAGGCTAAAGAGAAATATTCCCCTACAGGCTGATCCAACCCTCGTATTTGCGGCAAAAGACTTTACGCTAAAGCGTGTACTTAACAAGCACAAAGAAATTGATTCGCCTTATAACACGTATAAGTATGCAGGTTTACCACCGGGGCCGATCAACATGCCTCAAATTGCAACGATTGATGCTGTGTTGAATTATCAAAAGCATGATTTCATTTACATGTGTGCCCGCGAAGACTTTTCAGGGTATCATAATTTTGCCAGCACGTTAACGGAGCATAACAGGAATGCCAGCAAATATCAAAAAGCGTTAACCAATGAAATGAGGATAGCTGCTCAAAAGAAAAAATAATGTACACTTCCGAAACCCACATACGCGTGCGATATGGAGAGACTGACCAAATGGGCTATGTGTATTACGGGAACTATGCCATGTATTATGAAGTTGCCCGGGTAGAAAGTTTAAGACAATTGGGCCTTACCTATAAGGAGTTGGAGGAGATGGGAGTGATGATGCCTGTGTTGGAGAACAAATCAAAATTTTTGTCGGCAGCGTTGTACGATGATCATCTAAAGATAGTCACTACCATTCGCGAAAAGCCAACGGTGCGGATTCGATTCGAATACGAAATCTTTAATGGTACTAATACGTTGATTCATCAGGGCGAAACGCTCCTTGCGTTTGTGGATAAAAAATCGGGAAGACCTTGCAGGCCGCCCGAAGTATTTCAAAATATATTGAAGCCATACTTTACATGAAATATATAACACGTAAACGGATTCTTGAATATTCAGGCGCCCGCACCGGGCGAAGTTGGCTTAAGAAAATTAGGTTTAAAAAATACGGCAACCTTTCGCTTTACAAGTTTTTAAAGATATTTTTTCATAATATCAGCGAAGACGAAATTATGGACCGCTCGAATGGCGTAGCTTATAATTTTATTGTTGCTACGTTTCCAGCTATTATCTTTTTATTCACCCTTACACCATATATCAATAAATTTTTTCCAGCCATCAATCGTGCTTCCATTATACAATTTATGGGTGATTATTTACCTGCGAGCATGAACGATGTGATTTCTTCAACCGTACTGGATATTGTAAGCAATCAGCGTGGCGGGTTGCTTACCATCGGCTTTGTGTTTGCCTTGTATTTGGCTACCAACGGCATGATGGCATTGATGCGAGCGTTTAATGCATGTTACCGCACGGTAGAAAAAAGAAATCCATTTCGTATGCGACTGACAGCTACAGGATTAACATTAATGCTAGCAATGGTTTTAATGTTAGCGGTTACCTTGCTAATTGTTGGCCAATTGGTTCTTAACTACATGATGGATAACATTGCTCAGTTTAGTTCTTTAAATTTAGATGCTTACACCATCCAATTATTATTTATTCTTCGCTTTGTTGTCATCTTTATAGTGTTCTTAATCGCAATTTCTTTTATTTATTATTTTGGCCCGGCTGTTCATTATAACTGGAGTTTCTTTTCCATTGGCTCACTGCTGGCCACCGTAGTTATTATCCTGATTTCTTACGGGTTCTCTCTCTACATTACCAACTTCGGCAGCTACAATAAAATATATGGTTCCATCGGGGCGCTTATCGCAATGATGGTATGGATTCAGTTAATAACCGTGGTACTTCTATTTGGATATGAGGTAAATGCCAGTTTGCATTATGGCCAAAAACTTCAGGCCATGGAGGTAAATGTTAAAAAAAGTAAGATCGAGAAAGCTATGCGTTGATTGTATTGTAATTAGAGACGCCTTTGAAGTTCAAAACGGATTAATTACATGAGTATGATGGAGGGTGTTATCAAATTTAGATCCGGTAGAACTTGAAGTGCTTCAAAAAAATTTAATATTAACTAAGCTACCACTATTCGGCAAGTAGGTTTTAATCCTTATCTTGGAGCGTTTAATACAATGGAAAAATCCTTGCCCTCAAAAGAGTTATCAAAAGTTTCAACCGAAATTGTTATTGAAGACCTACGGGGTATTCGGGATAATCAAATTGGTGAACTGTTAAAAAATGATGATTCATTGATGAGTTATTTGGAAGCACATTACAATACCATTGCAATTAGTTCGCTTAAGAAGGAATTCCTAAAAAGAGATTTAACTGAATTGAAAAATTCTTCATTAGATCTTGTTCATTATGCATCCCTCATTAAGGAGGTTAAGGAAACAGGAAATCTAATTGCTTCAGAATCACATCCCTTATTTCAGGGTGAGTTAAAGATGATCTTTCAGAAGTATGGATTTAATGTGCCGCAGTAGTGTGAAAAGTTCTGTGAACAAACCTGATTGAAACCTCTAAGTTAAAATTTAGCTTGAGATGTTCATCCTTCCTAATAAGTGATTCCACCGAAACCTGATTGAGTAAAAAATTCTTGCCATTATCTACTCTTCCGAATCATTTAATCTTATGGCTACAAGTGGAAGATAGAGCGGCACCCTGATGCCACAGTTACGAACTACTATCGTTGTATGAGTTTGTGCATGGTTTGATTGACTCTTTTTCAAGAGCATTCATGGTAGCTCAATTTGGGAACACATCATTTGTACATCTTTTTAGGAACTCCATTAGGCATGTTGATCCTAAATGTTGAACCTTCACCTAGCGTGGAGATCACCGCTATGGTTATAATAGTAAAAGCAGCAGAATATTCTGGCTGCTTTTTTATTGTTAATAAAATCCAGTTTAGCCTTTCGCCAAATCGTTATTCATTGTGAAGTTTAGTCACATCTTCTTCAAGAATTTTTAAAGGTCTTGGCGCTACAGTTCCTCAAATTCATCCAAAGCTACGTTTTTTGAAAACGTGTTGGCCTTGTTAATCTTTGGCCATGTAGGCCATGAAATAAAGAACTCATAGTTCCTGCAAAATCGATTCTGGAATCATTCTTTCCACATCACGTGGTTAGGCATTCATTGTGGTGAAAAGAAAACCTTTAAAGGAATCTGCTTGTGGAGTGGCCATATCAAACAAATTTTTGATTATCAGAAAGCAAAGGGGCTTGCAACACAAGCCGCAAGAAAATTCCTTTTAGCGGATTTTCTTTTACGTATTGCGTAGGTGTTTGGCCGAACTGCTCCCGTATAGCACAACATTATTATTAAAAAATTATATGCATTACTCCACATATCCTTGTACAGTCTTTCGTTCGGTCGGGAAGATTCGGTTATCCGTCATAATCCTATCCATGCTCTTTCTATTTGCAACCGAAAGTTTTGCGCAGAACCAATATCTGTTTGAAAAAGCAATTGGCAATTTAGATGGTTATCTGAATAGCCCGAGTGGCGTTGCTATTGATCCAGCCAATGGAAACATTATTACTTCAAGTATGGGCAACAATACCATTCAGATTTTTACATCGTCTGGTAAGTTTGTCAAACAATTTGGGAGTGCTGGAAATACAGCAGGAACTTTAAACAACCCTAATGGTATAGCTGTAAACAGCGCTGGTGATATCTATGTGATTGATCAATCTAATCATCGCTTGCAGGTATTCAACAGAGAAGGAGAATTTCAATGGCAAACAGGATCAAAGGGGACAACTAATGGCAAGTTCTCTTCACCAGTATCCGTTGCTGTGGATGCTAATGGTCTTATTTATATAGTAGACAGCGGGAATAGTCGCATTCAGATCCTTGATCACACAGGTACTTTTATTAGGAAATTTGGATCGTATGGGCAAGCGGACGGCCAATTCTTTGGACTACAAGCAATAACGCTGGACAATAATGGAAATATTTATGTCAGTGATTATGGTCGGGTTCAGGTTTTTGATATAAATGGAAACTTCCTTTTCAAGTTTGGTACAGCAGGTGATGGCGATGGTCAGTTTCAAACTCCAAGCGGTATTGCCATTAATAGCGTCAGTGGAAACATATATGTAGTCGACCAACATAATAGCAGGATAGAAATATTTACCAGTGCTGGAATCTACCTTTCTCAATTCGGTTTGTATGGAGTTGAAGATGGGGAAATGAATTATCCTCAATCAATTACGTTTAACCAGGATGGCAACTTGGTGATTGTTGATAGTGGAAATGCCCGTATTCAGGTATTAAGTAATGCAGGTGTATACATTAATAAAATGGGTACTGCCGGGAAAGCTGATGGTCAGTTCAAAGAACAAATAGGTCGTATGGACGTGGATAGTCAAGGCAACCTCTACGTGCCTGATCCCAATAACTATCGGGTACAAGTATTTAACCAATCCGGTGCCTTTATTAGAAAATTTGGATCGGAGGGAGATGGTGATGATCAATTTGAGTATCCTTCTTATGTAGCCGTGGATGCTGAAGACAACATCTATGTAGCGGATTTATTTAACGATCGTATAAAGGTGTTTACTAAAGAAGGTGTTTTTCTTCGTTCTATTGATGAGGGTATTGAGTTGCCCTTTGCTATTACCTTTGACAGCTCAGGAAAAATTTATGTTCTTGATTACAATTTTGTAAACGTTTACAGTAAAACAGGAGAATTACTTCATCAAGTTGGCGTGGGTGGCCAGGGCAGTGCCGATGGTCAATTCAATAATGCTCGTGGATTAGTAGTAGATGAAGCCGGATATATTTATGTAGTAGATACCAATAATCACCGCGTACAGGTGTTCAATAGTCAAGGTGTATTTCAATACAAGTTTGGAACAAATGGTAAAGGCGATGGGCTGTTCAGCTATCCAACCTCTATTGCTATCGATGGGGTGGGCAATCTATACATTACAGACCTTAACAGTAGCGTGCAGATATTCAATCGTTCCGGAACGTTTCTTCGCAAATTCGGATCGGAAGGCAAAGCCACTGGGCAATTCAGCGGGCCGTATGGTATAAAGCTGGATAGTAACGGCAACATCTACATTTCAGATACTGGAAATTACAGGGTACAGATTTTTTCGAAAACGGCCAATACCATCACCAACTTCACTAATGTATTAAAAACATTTGGCGATCCCGCTTTTACGCTTAACGCAACAAGTCTGTCGCTGGGTAGCATCAGCTATGCGGTAGTCAATGATCCTTCTAATACAGGTGCAGTGGTTATCAATGGAAATGCTGTAGAAATTACACAGGCAGGTAAGGTAAAGCTCCGTGCAACCGCTGCGGATGATCTGGACTTTGCCGGAGTAAGCAAGGACATTACGATTGATATTGCTAAGGCATCTCAATCTGTTAGCTTTGAAACTATACCCAACAAAAAATACGGAGATACTTTTGACTTGGTTGCGGCTTCGTCTGCTAACCTTCCGCTAACCTTCAGCAGTAATTCTCTCACAGTAAGCATTAAGGATAATAAAGTAACGGCTACGGGTGAAGGTTCCGTTACTATTACTGCTTCACAGCAAAACAATGTAAATTATCAGGAAGCCACTGCCACCCAGACCTTTGTTATTCTTAACAGCAAAGCCACTTTCAATGTAGCTTCACTTGCGTTCGATGATTTACTGATAGGAGAAAACTCATCTAAATCTTTTGTTATCAGTAATGAAGGAAATGCCGATCTCATCATTGAAAACATTCAATATCCGGCATCATTTAATGGAAGCAAGACGGAGGCCACTATCGCTGCTGGCACCAGTCTTATTGTTGATGTAACCTTCGCTCCACTTCAGGCAAATGACTTTAATGCGGATATCGAGTTGACGATCTCTAAAAGTATATCCTCACCTAGCGGAAAAATAAAATTTCCTGTAACCGGCCGAGGGATGACGATAACAGCTATTGAGCCACCCTTTGAAAAATTTGCAAGGGTATATCCAAACCCTGTGTATGATGTGATTGAAATACATTCATCGCAAATAAAGCCAGGAGCAACAGCAATTATCATTGATGCGAAAGGTCATGTAGCGATGACTGCGGTTCTGGAAGCGCAAGCACAAAATGTTTATCCTATCCACCTCGATGATTTAATTCAAGGCATCTACTTCCTCAAGATCAATCTTGACGATAAAATCATCACCAAAAGAATCATTAAGAACTAACACGGCAGCTCCATACTATGAAAACATTATCAAAGTCTTTCTATTTTATCTTATTTGCAGTGGTAGTGGCTCTGCTGCTACCTTCCTGCTCATCGCATAACGATCCATCGCCCGAAGAAGTCTACCTTAAGAAACTTAGTGCTTCGTGGAAAATAAAAAATGCTAAGGCAGATGGCAAGGATGTGAGTGCTCACTTTTCCGGGCTGGTAATTCAATTGAAAGGCGATTACTCTTATCATGTGACTAATCCGGTAAGTGGTCTGTGGCCTGTCAATGGAAGCTTCCAACTGGAGCCGGTAAGTGAAGGAGTGTATAACATTATGCGAAGCGATGGCGTGCTGATGACGACCACACTTTCAGATACAGAGCTGGGAATAAAATTTCAATATGCGGGCTCAACTTCAGGGCGCATCAGCAGCGTTAGTGGTCAATATGAATTTACATTCATTAAATTATAAAGTTTGTTTCATCATTCCACTCTGTGTGGAGTTTCATGACTGGTGTTTGAAGATGTTTTGTTTGTTAAAAGTAATCATGTGTTAACACGCGTAAGTATTACGCATTGGATCCTCCTGGAAGATTTGATGTCAGACTCTTTTGCACCCATAAAGTTGCTTGAGGACTTGTCGTTTTATCACTTAGAAGTGGGACTCATAAGCAACTAAGTATCCGCTTAGATTCCAAAAAATCATTTCAACCGAATTCATCAAGGTGCAAGATTATCTTGACAATGTTCCTCAATGCATTTGGTATTGATATCAAAAATAAAAAAACAGTATACATGAAAAAGTACACATTTGTTATTATTGGTGGAGGCATAGCTGGTTTATCAGCAGCCATAGCACTTAAGAATATAGGTATTGATGCACTGGTGGTAGAAGCGGGCAAATCGATTCGTCCTGTAGGAGCGGGACTTTCGCTAGCAGCAAACGCGATAGAGGCTTTACACCATTTAAAAATTTCAGAGGAGGTAATTAAAAAGGGCAGAGAATTAGAGTCATTCACATTGTTTGACAAATGCGGTAAGGTAATCAAGAAAGTAAATACGCAACCCATCAAATCAAAAACCAACGTAAGGAATTTCACAATTCATCGTGCTAAACTACACGAGGTATTACTTTCAAAAATTTCTCCAGAAAATATTCTTACGGGCAAAAGATTAGTCAGTATATCAGAAACCACACAGGGCATCCAAATTAACATGGAAGATGGCACAACACTTCTAACGAAATATCTAATTGTTGCCGAAGGCATTCATTCTCCCTTACAAAATAGAATTGCTTCAGATGCCAACGTTCGATATTCCGGCTACACATGTTGGCGAGGAATAGTTGATAATTCAGAATTGAAAATCAATGAAACATCTGAAACCTGGGGAAAGGAGGGAAGATTTGGTATTGTTCCATTGGCTGATAACCAGATTTATTGGTTTGCTTGCAAGAATAGTGTACAGCAAAATTCCAATTTTAAGAACTATACACTAGATCAGTTGTTGAATAATTTCAAAGATTATCATCATCCTGTTGTTAAATTAATTAAAACAACTTGTCCGGGGAATTTAATATGGGGAGACATATGTGATATTAAGCCTTTGCAAAAGACCGCACACGGAAATGTGTTGCTAATTGGAGATGCCGCTCATGCAGCCACACCTAATATAGGACAAGGTGCTGGCATGGCTATTGAAGATGCCGTGATACTAGCGAATTCCCTGGTAAAAAATTCACGCGTATCTGAAGCATTTAAGAGTTTCGAAAAGGGACGATTAACCCGATCGCAAAAAATCGTAAACAATTCATGGAGGCTGGGAAAGATAGCGCAAGTTGAAAATGATTTTCTAGCCTCTTTGCGAAACATGGCTTTCAGACTCATGCCGCAACAACTATATGAGAGACAAATGGAGGCCGTCAATTTCCATTAAACCTTTATAGATAGTTAACAACATTTTATAGTTGAAAAATCAAGATTTTCAACTCACCAGGATAAATGGAAGAGTGAGAAGATCATGTCATTATAAGCTTTTTCATTT
>CAWBCB010000057.1:0-35059 GCA_963787095.1 uncultured Cytophagales bacterium
GAGGTCGTACATGGTTAGCTAGAATCGCGTTGAATTGACAGCTGAAGAAGAACTGCCCTCCGAAGAATGTACGCACCCAGCAGCCCTATGACGTCGCAAAGCCAATGTTGAGACCAGAAACCTTAGCGTCTTGCAGGCTCTTCGGAAAATTGAATTCGATCAAATTGATCTGTCGCCAGATTTTCAACGTGCATTTGTTTGGAATGAGACACGCCAAAGTCGATTAATCGAATCTCTGCTTCTTCGAATTCCGTTTACCTGCATTTTATCTTGATGCGACAGATCAAGTTAGTTGGAATGTAGTCGACAGCCTACCAACGCTTGACGACTTATATAACTACTGTCGTAAAGAATCGTTTGAGCTACGTCGGCTGCAATTCCTTGGCAGAGTTAGAAGGCTTAAAGAAGTTACGACAATTACCTGCCAAATATCAGAGTTTTAATCGAAGACGACACCCAATTACTGTTTTACAATCTAATGCCAGGCACCCCTGTAGAGGCGAAATTCACTATATTTTCGCGAGTCAATACTGGCGGGATGCAACTCACACCACAGGAGATTAGGCACGCACTTAACCAAGGCAAAGTCACTAAGCTGTTGGCTGAATTAGCCCGTCATCCTGTTTTTCGTCGTGCCACTAAGGGTGTAGTTGAAAGCTCACGGATGGGGGATAGAGAATTAATAGCACGTGTGCTCTCATTCATGCACTTAGGTTTAGATGAATACAAAAAATTCAATGAATTAGATGGATTTCTAGTACACGCCATGGCCGCGATGAATAATTGCAAAGAAGCGGTTTTAAAAGATTTACACTCGAATTTTTTAATCAATGTTCAAAAAACTGACGCAGTATTCGGGCGTTATGCCTATCGAAAAATGTACTCAACTAACGGACGCCGCTCACCCTTTAATAAAGCTCTTTTTGAAGTATGGAATGTAGCAGTTGATCCCTACTCGATTGAAGATCTTGTTGCAGCTAAGGATGAACTGATCAATCAATATGTTGAATTAACAAATACCTCGGATGCGTTCTCTCGATCAATTAGTTCAAGTACTTCAAGTTACGCAGCAGTATCAACTAGATTCAATTCCATTAATGAATTATTAAAGAAGGTGCTAAATGCTTAACGAACTTAAAATTTCAGGGTATAAATGCCTGATGGATATAAATTTGATTTGCAAGAATTTAAATGTCCTTGTCGGCGCAAATGCTTCTGGAAAATCTAGTGTACTGCAATCGCTTCTTTTGTTGAAGCAGTCGATAAACCAAAGTAACGAAATTCCAAGCTTTAGCTCTTTCCGGCCCGCTCTGCGAGGGCGGAACTGCCCAAGATGTATTACATCCATCGTCGGGGCATGCAATATCAATTTTCTCGACACTGACGATGAGGGTCTTTTTGGCAATTCGATTTCCGTTTGGACCGAGAAGTCATGGAAGGCTCTCGAAGCACGGATACTTACGCTTCTAGACCTCAGCAAGCTCCCTCTCGAACTCGTTCGAGACGCGTCGTTTTCTTACTGAATGCCGAACGAATTGGTCCGAGTATTAGCAGCCCGCTTCCAACGGAAGAACGCCTGAGGCTCGCCGGTCCTGTCGGGAAATCGGGGAATTTACTGCTGCAGTTTTAGCGCGCAGCAAAGAGGGCCGAGTTGTAGGTGAATGGCCTAGAGGAGAGACCTAATAACGAACCTACCGGCTTTGAGGCTAATGTTATTAATGCTATCGAAAGAATAGATAGCTTCGATTAGACTGACAAGATCACCAACACGGGTCGCCACCTAGACTTACTTTCTAATTTATTGCTTAGTTGGATAATTCCAGGTGCTACCTTTATCGCAGCTGAAGCGCCGCAAAATGACTCGGCTTCAATCCGATATCTGAGTGATTTAGCCACGCGTACTGAAGTTCGCTCGACACACCATACGGATTCGGACTTTCTTATTCTCTTCCCATCATTGTTGCAGCGCTCGCTCTAAAAAAGGGGGGAGTGCTAATTGTTGAGAACCCCGAGGCACATCTTCACCCGTACAGTCAGTCACGCGTTGGAGTATTCCTTGCACTTATGGCTGCTACTGATCGACAGATATTGGTCAAACTCATAGCGACCATGTCGTAAATGGTACTAAGACTTGCGATTCGTTATGGAATTGTATCTTCCGATAAAGTCTCTATAAATTTCTTTGAACGCCCCCATAACACGGATCGTTCACAACACGAAATCATAGAAGCAAACACAAAAGGAAAACTCTCCAAGTGGCCTTCAGGGTTTTTTTGATCAAATTGAAAACGACTTATCTCGCTATGATCACAAAAAACTTTTTCCTCAGCCCAGCTTCCTTTGACGCTCAATGTAAATCCTTCGAAGAACTGCATACAGTCATACGTGCGAAATCGTTCCAATGCTTTAAAGAGATGGCTCGGGCTCTAAGCGCCGGACGCTACTCTGTTAGCTGCTCAGGCAGACGTTGACTCAAGCAACTTGATATCAGGAGAGGAGTTTTCGTCAACGGTACAAAATTTCAGGGGCCGAGATGCGGATATTTGTCGTCTTTTGGTTTACCTACACGAAAAACCGGTTTGATTGTGACATTTCTTCCTCTCTTGTTTTTGAGATCCGATCGACAGAACCTAACGTCTCTGGAAGCCGCATCGGCAGTGCTTCCGCCCGAACAACTTACTTAACATGGCTCCGCTTCGGAGAGAATTCCAACACTCGAATCCCCTAAGCTCGATGTCATCCGGTTAGATACCCCGACGTATACTGTCGAAAATGCACATACCCTTAAAAGATTAAACGAGATCATTCCTCAATTTGAACATTCTGAAAAGCATAAAAAACATCCTTATTATGACGCATCATTAAAAGAAAATGTGCGCTGCCATGCCCATTCGGGATATTAGATAAGCAAACGGATTACTAGAATGGGCATCCCTTATGAAACTGACTTTTTCTCTTTCGATAAATTGAGCCAAAGATACTTTAGATTCAAAACACCGAATAAATATATATCATCGATTTGAGGTAAAGATGAGTGAGATTCCTAGTAAAATACTTAAACTACTTAATACTTGATTTTTAATCGTGCAAAGGTACTGAATACTCAGACAGCCCGTTTCCCCTCGACAGAGCAGCATTTTCTGGAGGGGCCGGTGCATCCGATTGCGCAAGATGAAGAGGCCATTAAAAAGGTAATCGCTCAGGAAACCTCTGCCTTTATGAATGTGGATTATAAAAGTTGGGCCGATACCTGGGCGAAAGTTCCATATGCTTACCGATCCTACTCCGATGCAACCACAACAACCTATGTAGAAGGATGGGAAGAGTTGAACAACGCTTTTGCCGAATATTTTAAATCAGCCAAGCCTGCTAATTCAGAAATAACTAATGATTGGATTGAGATTAAAATTTTTGGAAATGGTGCCTATGTTCGATTTACTCAAAAAATTAAGGATAGTATAGAACTTGAAGAGACAAGTCAAATACGGGTGTTAGAAAAGCAAGACGGAAAATGGAAAATAGTTTGCCTCGGAGCGATCGCAAAAAGTGAAGCCATTAACTAATAAAGAATTTACTCAATTAATGTTATACTTAACCATACGTCCCATGAAAATCACTAAAAATTTATTTCTTGCGGGATTGCTGTCATTCATTATTTTACCCCTGACCGCACAGGAAGCAAAAGAAGTTGCTGCTATTAAAGCAGTTATTGAAAAAGAAACTCAGTCTTTCTTTAGTGTGAATCGAAAAGATTGGGAAGACAGTTGGTTACAAGCTCCATACGCTTATTGGTCTTATTCAGATTCAACGGGCACGAGTTTTATTGAAGGCTGGGCCGGAATCAAAAAATCGTTCGATGAATACTTTACTACCCACAAAGCAAGTCGTATTATAGATGTGGCTCACCAAACCGCTTCGGTTAAAATTGATCGCACCTATCAAAGTGTGCGAGTGTACGGAAATGGAGCCTATGTGCGCTACACCCAACACGTAAAGGATGACATCGATCGTGATGAAACGTCTCAGGTGCGAATTTTGGAGAAGAAGGATGGAAAATGGAAAATAGTATGCGTGGGTGCAATTGCTGCCTATCCGAAGGAGTAACTATTTTTAGTATTGACCTGATCGTAGCATTACAAGTGTGCAGGCTTCAAGAGCCTCCCCGCCTGATGCTTCTATAAGTTTCTCAAATTCGTCATTCTCTGTTCCTGGGTTAAAGATTACGCGTTTTGGTTTTAGACTAAGAATGTAATCATAATGCTCGGGCTGATGCTGTGGCCCAATATAAAGGGTAACAGTATCTACGTCTTCAATTAAAGGGCGATCATTAATTGGAAGTATTTTCTCTCCATACACATCACCCTGCTTAATTCCAACAGGCACAATTGGATGATTATATTCCGTTAACATCCCAGCAGCTAAATATGCATAACGACTTGGGTTTGGAGTAGCACCTATGATTACTGTTTTCTTACTCATGCTTTTCTGCGTTCAAATACTTTTTTACCACCGCCTCAGCACAACGCTCACCATCCATCGCTGCCGAAACAATTCCCCCTGCATAACCCGCTCCCTCCCCACAAGGGAATAGCCGTTTTGTTTGAACGTGCTCCAACGTTTCTTTATCTCTTGGAATACGCACTGGAGACGAGGTACGACTTTCAACACCTACTATCTGCGCTTCGTTCGTTAAATAGCCACGCATTTTAGTTCCAAAATTTTTAAATCCCTGTTTCAAGCTTTCGGTAATAAAGCCGGGAAGCACTTCCTTCATATCAACCGACTTCAAGCCGGGCTGATATGAAGTATCTAACAAAGAACCTGAAACTTTTCCATTTACAAAATCCACTAACCGTTGGGCCGGAGCTGCTTGTGTACCGCCTCCCAAATCACACGCTCTCTTTTCTATTTCAGCCTGAAAATACATTCCCGCTAAGGGACCAAACTTTTGAAAAGCTTTGTAGTCTGATTCTTCTACTGAAACTACAATGCCTGAGTTTGAATATTTTGAATCTCTTCGCGATGGACTCATCCCATTTACAACCACTTCACCTTGCTGCGTAGCGGCAGGAACAATAAACCCACCCGGACACATGCAAAAAGAAAAAACACCTCGCTCCTTTCCACTTACTTTAGCCTGATGCACAAGCGCATACGAAGAGGCCGGGAGAAATTCATCACGTTCCACTGGACAATGATATTGAATCTGATCAATCAGGTTTTGGCTATGCTCTACACGAACCCCCAACGCAAAGGGTTTAGCTTCAATTAAAATTTTTCTATCATTCAGTAAGTGAAAGATGTCACGCGCTGAATGCCCGGTTGCTAAAATCACTCCACTTGCTTCAAATCGATCTCCCACTTGAGTGATTACCCCCTTTACGTCTCCTTCAGATAAAATCAGATCCTGTACTCGTGTCTCGAAATAAATTTCTCCACCTGCATGTAAAATGCTTTCACGAAGTTCAGCAACCAATTGGGGTAGCTTGTTTGTGCCGATGTGAGGATGCGCATCAAACAGAATATCTTCAGGCGCACCATGCGCTACCAATATTTCTAAAATGCGTCTTACATCGCCTCTCTTTTTGGAGCGAGTATACAGTTTACCATCAGAATAGGTGCCCGCTCCCCCTTCACCAAAACAATAATTAGAGTCAGGATTAACTATATGTTGCTTATTGATTGCTGCAATATCACGCCTGCGGGTTTTTACATCTTTGCCACGCTCAAAAAGAATTGGCTTTACGCCTAATTCAATGAGTCGGATAGCTGCAAACAATCCGGCAGGGCCAGCCCCTACTATAATGACCGATTTTGATTTCGATACGGTGGGATAATGCTTCTGATACGTTACTCCTTTTGCCGCCTCCGCAGCAGATACAATCTCTACCAAGACTTTCACCACTACTTTTCTTCCCCGGGCATCAATGGATCGTTTGAGTGGATTTATAAATACACTTCCGTCATCCGGTAATTTCAGTTTTGAAAAAAGCGTGCTTCTAAATGTTGTTTCATCAAAAGCCTCCTGCGGGTTTAACTGTAGTTCTATTGTCTTGTTCATATTTTGGAAAGGTATTTATCCCTTCAATTTTTGAATTAAAAAGTCGGCAGTGGCGCAGATTGCAGTGGGGCAGTAATAGACTGCAAACTGATTAGTGTCTACTGCTTACTATTCTAGAATTACCTTCTTCCGTCAAATGAAAATGAATAACCAAAGTTTAATCCAAATCGAAATGATTGTGATAATTTTTTCTGATTGACAGTCTCAAATACAGTTTCAAAAATAGGTTCCACATCAAAGATACGATACCCTACACCATACCCAATAAACCCATCAATCGTAAATCCATCTCCATCATTTTTCTGCATGAGTCTACCCCCTAACAGCACACCATATTCTGCGCGCTGTTCCGAAGCACTTGCCGTTAAAGTACTACCCGGTGCCAATGGAAAGTCGATGTTAGAGAAATAACTAAGGTTGGTAAAACGAATTTCTTGTGCAAAGTACCACATGCCGGTTTTTATTGGATTGTAAAACTTTTGTTTAACTGAAATCGCATACCCACGGTTAAATACTTCATCCTTTGGCACGTCTGAGTCGGCCGTATAAAACGGATTGCGAATTGGCTCAAACCCAAACTCATGACCGAGCCGTTCTTCATTGTAGAATTCAATACCAAAAGGCATTGTGCCAATAAATGAAAGCGCTGGGTTACCCTGAATAATCACTCCTTTATATTCTGAGTACTGCGGATTAAAGTAGTAAAATCCCTTCTTTGCCACCGTTGCATTTGCCTTGCTTTGCGCTTTGGCCAATGAATTTATTTCATTCGCCAATTTATTATTCTCGTATATAGGTTTGTAATAACCCGACAGCTTTCCATCCTCTTCATAGAGCTCCCAGGTACCTACCCGTAAATTATTTTCAATGGTTCCTTTTGTTTGCAGAGAGCCGGAAGGAAAATATCCCGTGTACATCCCCTTGCCATCTACAAACTTGCACTCACCTTCCAACTTTCCATCTTCAAAATAATAACTCCAAAGCCCTTCACTCTTATCGTTTTGAATAAGCCCCTTTACTTTCAATTTGCCCGATGGATAATACTCACGATACTCACCACTACCCGACTGATACGTAATCTCACTTTTTAATTTACCCCCTGGCTCATTAACATTCCAGTATCCATTTTTCTTTCCACCAACAAATCGACCTGAGGAACTTATGGTTCCGTCTTCAAAATAATATTTCCAATCACCCGTAGGCTCATCATTTTCGTAATGGCCTTCAGACGAAACTTTTCCAGATGAATAATAATGTTTCCACTGGCCATTTTTTCTTCCACTAACGTAATCCCCTTCACTCTCAAGCACACCACCTTCGGTGAAATATCTCCAATGCCCTACATTTCGGGCACCTGCTCGTGGCCCTTCTGCAAGAATTTTACCGGAATGATAGTACTCGGTGTAGCGTCCATGATCCCCTGAGTACTCAATTTCGCCACGAAGCACACCATCTTCAAAAAAAGTCTTCCAAAGTCCTTCTCTCTTATTCTCAACATACTCACCGCTTTCTTTAAGGTCACCACTTTCATAATAAATTTTCCAAAGGCCTTCTCTCAATTTATTATTAATGATCCCCTCCATACTTTTCTTACCATTTTCATAAAAGTATTGCCATAACCCATAGTTAGAATTTTGCCGAAGAATGCCTCGCATTTTTACATTTCCAGTCTCGTAATAAAAATCCCATACTCCTGAAGTTTCATTATTTACGAACTGTCCTTTAGATTCCATATGTCCATTTAGAAAATAGGAAACATAAGAACCGTTCAATATATTTTGAATGGTATCCTTAACCTGATAAACCTCTTTTATACTTTGCTTATCAGCATCATGATAGGTGTAGCGCGTAACTCGCTGCGCGATAAGAGTAACCGGGGTTATAAGTAAACTGATGAGCAGAATATTCTTCATAAAACAACAGCCCGAAGTTAATTAAACTTCGAGAGAATATTACGAGAAGGCCTTTGCAACAGCTGCTTTGCCCCACTCCCCCCTTTCTTGTTCGTTCCATAATTCAGGATAAAACATAATGCGTTGAAAACGGGGGGGCAAATACTTCTGCCAATTAGTCCCCCCTGTGGCTTTAATGTCCTCAGGGTCGCGCTGCAGATATCGCCCGGCTGATCGTAAATGAGCTAAGGGCCACAACACATTTGATAGCATGTCTAACTCGCGAAGACGCTTAATTACTTCTTTCGAAGCGGAAAAATTATCTTGATAAATTTTTCTTAGATTTTTAGTTCGATACTTCATGCCGGTATCCATAAAAGTCTTCATGTACTTTTCTTCAAACTGTTGAAGAGTAAGTGTCTTTTTACCGGAGGCTAATTCAGTGGCACCACTTCGCCAATATAAATGAGAAACTTGTTGCTCGATGTCGCTGTATTCCAACATAGCTTCCCGAAAGTCTACATGAACCAGGTTCACCATATCCGTACAGCAAATTTCAATTAATCGATACTGTGCAGATTGAAACCCAGATGCTGGAAGAAGAGACATTCTGAATTTTAAGAACTGGTCTCTCTCCATACCATCAACCATTACAGAAAAAGAATTTTCTAATAATTGGAAATATCGGATTATCCGATCTAACCGTGTTATAAAAAAATGTTCTTCAATATTTTCCTTGTCAGCGATCTGCTCAATCTCCCAAAGGATTAAATTAAAATAAAGCTCAGTAATTTGATGATATAAGATAAAAACCTTCTCATCTGGAAACTGTGTTTTAGGAGTTTGAAGACTCAGCAACGTATCCAAATGAATATAATCCCAATACGTTAAATAATCAGAATAAAGCAACCCGTCCAGGTAGGAAGATAAATCCTGGCCCATCACCGCGTACTTTTGTTGAAGTTTTTTTAGCTGTTCAATGAGTGCCGGATCTAAAGAAGATTTGTCCATAGAATTGTTAATACTTACGTAAATTTGACCCATTCAAAAGAATATCCCAAATTATGTCTGCCAACACTACCAAATCCAACGTAAAAAAATCGCTAAAGCAAGATCAGTATGAGCATCCAGATTTTTATTTGCTCGATGATTTGCTAACTGAAGAACATAAACTTATTCGCAGCTCAATTCGCGATTTCGTTAAGCGCGAAATCTCACCGTACATTGAAGATTGGGCACAGCAAGCATTGTTTCCTTATGAGATTGTTAAAAAATTTGGTGATATAGGTGCCTTTGGACCAACCATTCCTCAGGAATATGGTGGTGGTGGACTAGACTATATTTCCTATGGAATTATTATGCAAGAAATAGAACGCGGTGATTCGGGTATGCGCTCTACTGCATCTGTTCAGGGGTCATTAGTGATGTATCCCATTTATAAGTTTGGAAGTGAGGAGCAACGCAAAAAATATTTACCTAAGCTGGCCAGTGGCGAATGGTTAGGTTGCTTTGGATTAACAGAACCGGATCATGGTTCGAATCCCAGCGGGATGGTAACTAACTTTAAAGACGCAGGCGATCATTATGTTTTAAATGGCGCCAAGATGTGGATTTCAAATTCGCCTAAAGCCGATGTTGCTGTTGTGTGGGCAAAGAACGAAGCTGGAAGAATTCATGGCTTAATTGTAGAGCGCGGTATGGAAGGGTTTTCAACTCCTGAAACGCATGGCAAATGGTCACTCCGCGCAAGTACAACCGGTGAATTAGTTTTTGATAATGTAAAAGTTCCAAAAGAAAATTTGCTGCCCGGCAAAAATGGATTAGGTGCACCCATGATGTGTTTGGATTCAGCTCGCTACGGAATTGCCTGGGGCGCGCTCGGGGCTGCGATGGATTGCTACGACTCTGCCAGACGATATTCAATTGAACGAATTCAATTCGGAAAGCCGATTGGGTCTTTTCAATTGATTCAAAAGAAGCTAGCAGAGATGCTGACAGAAATAACCAAAGCGCAATTGCTGAACTGGCGATTGGGTGTTTTAATGAATGAAGGCAAAGCAACTACGGCACAAATTTCCTTAGCAAAAAGAAACAGCGTACAAACAGCATTGGAAATCGCGCGTGAGGCACGGCAAATTCATGGCGGCATGGGGATTACCGGTGAATACCCAATGATGCGCCACATGATGAATTTAGAATCGGTGCTAACCTATGAAGGTACACACGATATTCATTTACTGATTTTAGGAAATCACATTACTGGAATACCTGCGTTTGTTTGATGAAAATCTCAATTCGGATATTCATTATATCTGCTTTCATGAGCTTAAATCTTATGACAAGTTGTGATTTTGCTCCAGACACAGAGGTATTCTCAGATCTAAAAGAACCTGATTTAAGCACCATAAGTTTAACTATTAACAACTCTAGTGATACACTTTCTCTTTTTCAAAACAAAGAAATACGATTCACACTTAATGGCCCTGGCATTCTGCAAGCCAGAACAGCCGTACTAATAGACAGTGACACCGTTTTTAGTTCCATTTCGAGAACTGATTTGTTCACGATAAATACAAATCAGTTAGGAACTGGAAAGCATACGTTACGCATTCAATCGTTCTTTTCGAAGAAGACAAATAGTGTTGCGGGAACATTTGGTCTTGAAGTGTACACAATATCACGCAATTGGATTATTTTAGTTGATATCGACCCTCCTACCCCTATTCAAATTATTGGTATAGAAAAGATAAATGGTAAGCCTAAAATAACTTGGCAGAAGTATTCACGAATAAATTTTCAAAACTATCAGCTAATTAAACGTTGTTACGATTCCCCCACTTCAACATCATTTATCACGTGTGGATATGTTTTGATACTCGATAAAAACGCTACTTACTATCATGATACTGCTTATACATCAGGAAAAGTTGAATATTTAATTTTAGTTTCAGGAAGCAATCAACTGGCATCAAGTGATCCCTACAGTTACATTGAATAAGCATGAGAACTATTATTACAATCTCCTTCTTAATGTTTTTGATAAAGGATTTATTTTCCCAAACCATTACAGGATCATTTGGTGTGGGGTTTGGTAGTTATGCTATGAACAGTTTAAAAAATTATAATCAGTCTTTAGTAGCCACGGATTTCAATGGAATCAATCCTGTGCTTACTGATAATTTCCCTCCCTACATTTTCTATCAGGCCGAAGCAATGTATACAGAAAAAAAAATAATTTATGGATTGTCAATTAGTCATGGCTCAACAGGAAGCCGAGTTATGTATGGTGATTATTCAGGCAAACTTATTGTTGATAACCTAGTCAGATATAATACAGTAGGAGTTCGACTAGGGGAGATTTTCTTTTCAAGAAAAAATTTTACTCTTTCTGCAAACGCTAAAGCATCTGGTGTTTTTAATAAACTTAAAGTAATTGAAAAACTGGATGTCTATGGCAGTGTAATAGAATCATCAACGGGATATCATTCCGTGAACTTTGGGTTACAACCCTTTTTTAGTAGTCAATATACTTCAGGTAAATTATCCATTTCATTAAACATAGGGTATGAATACCAAATTACAGGAAGAATTTTTGTTAACAATGAACATAATGTTTATGTAACAGACTCAAATGGGAATGAAATCTATATTGACGGACGAGGTTTTAGAGGAATTTTAAATTTAGGATATAGATTTAGTAAAGAATGAAAGTAACAACCATCTTAGGTGCTCGTCCCCAATTTGTAAAAGCAGCTGTTGTATCTCGTGAGTTAAAGAAATCTGGGATTAATGAAGTGATCATTCATACCGGGCAGCACTTTGATAGCAACATGAGTCAGGTGTTCTTTGATGAAATGGAGATACCAACTCCCGATTATAATCTTGAGATCAGCGGTCTTAATCATGGCGCCATGACAGGCCGCATGCTTGAGAAAATTGAAGATGTACTTCTCAAAGAAAAACCGGATTATGTGTTGGTGTATGGCGACACCAACTCGACACTAGCAGGTGCCCTAGCAGCCTCTAAATTACATATTCCTGTTGCTCATGTTGAAGCCGGACTGAGAAGTTTCGAAATGAAAATGCCGGAAGAAATAAATCGAATTTTAACCGATCGCATAAGCTCCGTACTCTTCTGCCCTACCATTACGGCAATTAAAAATCTTGAAGCAGAAGGATATGATAAGATTGATTGCAAAATTGTTCTATCCGGTGATGTGATGTATGATGCCGTTCAATTCTATCAATCCAAAATAGAAACCAACGCGACAGTTCTTCAAAAAGAAGAGTCTAGAAGGCAAACCCTTTATACTCGCCACGTTACACCGGGCTGAAAACACGAATGACCCCGCCCGACTAAAAGAAATTTGCGAGGCCTTCAATGAAATTAATCAAGAAATAAAAATTGTTTTACCGCTGCATCCCCGAACGAAATCATTTCTCTCCTCACAGGGAATCAAATTAAATGCTCACCTCATCGACCCCGTAGGATATTTCGATATGCTTGCCTTGTTAAAAAACTGCAGCATGGTAATGACTGACAGTGGTGGCCTTCAAAAAGAAGCCTACTTCTTCAATAAATTTTGCATCACCTTGCGTGATCAAACAGAATGGGTTGAGTTGGTTGAAGTAGGTGCTAATACGTTGGCAGGTGCAAGCAAAAAAAATATAGTTGATAAGTTTAAGGAAAACTTTAATAAAACACTTCACATAAAAGAAGGTCTATATGGCGATGGTCATGCTTCGGCCATAATTGCAAAGCAGTTACTTAATTCCTAGTCTTCAATATAACCGCTAAGGGTAATCCGCTGAACGGGATTTTTTGGATCGTTTGAATAGATGGTAACGGCTTTGTTCTGTGTTCCCATTCGACCTTCAGTTAGTAAATTGATCTGAAATTGAGCAGTCTCACCAGGCTTCAAGGTCTTTTTATCCGTGGTCGCAGTCACGCACGTACAATTACTTTGAATGCTTCTGATTTCCAAATTCGTTTTCCCTTTGTTCTGAAATGGTATTGAGTTTTCAACTTTCGCACCTTTTTTCACGCGTGCAAAATCAATTGCATACTTTGAGATTAAGAGAGCAGGTGCTTTAGCCAATGCTTCAGGACTAGCTGAAGGAAAAAACTCTTCCACCGTTGTGTAAATAGAAAATGACTTGATTGGATTTTGTGGATCAGTTGTGTGGATGTTTATCTTATCAGAAAGAAATCCATACTCGTTTCGCTTTGAGGCATCATACGTAATTTTAATTATCCCTGCCGAACCAGCCTTTAGGGAATCCGGTGTGGCTACTTTAATATATGCGGGTGCATCCACAGTTTTAAATTTAATTGTCGATTCACTGGCGTTGCTTACGTCAAACACTTGTGTTTCTGCCGGCTTATTCAGGTATAGCTTACCAAGATTAAATGAACTATTCTTTAAACGCAGTCCCCCATTAACTGCAGTTAATGAAGTCACTTTATTTGACCGCTTGTCAACCACCATTCCTTTAATTTGAAGAACGATTGGGTTACGATCAAGATCTGTAGTTACTGTAAGTGTTTTATTAAAATAGCCAGGGCGACCCTTAGGATCAAAACTAGCTTTGATAAAACCGCTTTTGCCTATGGCAATCGATTCTTTAGACCAACCGGGTGTAGTGCAGCCACAAGATGCGTGCACGGTTACTATCTTAACCGGACGAACACCATTATTGATAAAGGTGAAATCGTATACAGCTGCTCCATCGGCTTCAATAATTTCCCCAAAGTCGTGTATTTTTTCAGTGAACTGAAGAGGTTCAAATAGCTGTCCATAGGCCTGTGCGCATCCCACAAGAACCAAAAAATAAAAAACTCTAAACTTCATAGCACAAAGGTACCTCTTACTCACAACTTTTGAAATTCTTTCATTTCTTTGCAGTTATGGCAAGAATATTAACAGGAATACAAAGCAGTGGGAAGCCACATTTAGGGAATTTATTAGGAGCGATCATACCCGCCATTCGGCTTTCACAACAGCCGGGTAATGAATCATTCTTCTTTATAGCTGATCTTCACTCCTTAACAACTATTAAGGACGCCAAGCAACGAATAGACAACGTGCGGGCAGTAGCGGCAGCATGGCTTGCTTTCGGATTTGATGTTGAAAAGAATCTTTTATATCGACAAAGCAGAATTCCTGAAGTGTGTGAACTCACCTGGTATCTGAATTGCCTCACACCTTTTCCCATGCTTGCCAATGCGCATTCATTTAAAGACAAGGCCGATAAACTGTCGGATGTTAATGCAGGCTTGTTTACCTATCCTGTTTTGATGACGGCCGATATTATATTATACGATGCCAACTTTGTTCCTGTTGGAAAAGATCAGCGCCAGCATTTAGAAATGGCACGCGACATTGCAAGTGCGTTTAACAATCAATATGGCGAAACCTTTGTACTACCGGAAGCTAAGATTGAAGAGGATGTGATGACGGTGCCTGGAACAGATGGGCAAAAGATGAGTAAGTCGTACGGAAACATCATTGACATTTTTGTGAGCGATAAGGATTTACGAAAACAGATTATGAGTATCGTTACGGATAGCACTCCAGTAGAGGCGCCTAAGAATCCGGACACAGATAATGTTTTTGCAATCTACAAGCTAATAGCAACCTCGGCTCAAACAGAAGCTCTGAAACAAAAATACCTTGCGGGAAATTTCGGATATGGACATGCAAAGCAAGAATTGTACGAGCTAATCGTTGAGAAATACTCGAAAGAGCGAGAGGCTTTCAATTTCTATATGAGTAATCCTGAAGAACTGGAGAGAAAGTTACAAACCAGTGAAGAGAAGGCTACACTAATTGCAAGAAGCGTCCTGGATAAAGTTAGATCGAAATTAGGGTATTAATATTCAGTCTTTTAGACTTTTCGCGATCGCCCGGAAATCATTTTTAAGCCCCTCTGCATTAGATAGCATAGTCCAGTTTAGAATTTTATAGAAGTGAGTTTTCGACTCTATTGTTGTAATTAACATAAAAAAGTCTGTCTCTTCTTCTGTCCAGTACAACTCTACTTGGGCACAGTCATTTCCATTAGCCTTAAATTGAGTAATATTTTTCAATGATCTATTTTCATTTTCAACTTTATAATCCTTAATAAATTCATCGAGAAAGCTTTTGGAGTCAGTAAATTTTATACCCATAGACTCCAATTGGTCTTTGGCATCCTCGATAACAATTATGTACGCTTCTTTTGTTGTATTCTGATATTGAATAGATGCAACATCATTTAATTCATAGGTTTTAACCATGTAATCCGGAATACTAATCTTGAAAACATGACCACCAATGCGCTCGGTAAATTTTGTTTGTCCGTATCCCGACAAGGTTGATACAAGAAGAAGGATAATGCTTAGTTGCTTCATGATTTGGCAGTCCAAACTACTTTTTGTTGTCCATTACCATCATTCAAAATGATCCTGAGTGGCCCCGGAACAATCACAAGTTTAGTCTCCTTGCCAGGCATGGAATCTACCTCAACATAAACCCCCTCTTTAGTGCCTACTGAGAATTCATTCTTACCATTTATTATATACGATTTAGCAAAGTAAGCGATGGGATATAAGACATCTGTATCCGGACAAAACTCATCGTGTATATCTTGCAGAACATCCTCCAGGTATTCTCCAAATTTCACTTGAATTGAGTCTTCTAAGTTATGAAGCTCTTCTTCCAGATCATCATATTTAGGATTATTATAATCAATTTTACTTAGCTCATTTCTACGAGTTGCAATTTCCTGTATTGCTGTATCCAAATCCTTTACTTCCATATCCATGCTATTTTATGCCAAGTTTATGGAAATGAGGGCTAAATTAAAACTCAAAGATTGATTAATTTTGACGATTCAAAGTTACCGCATATGACCCAAGACTTTCTACCCATCAACGGCACCGATCATATTGAATTTTATGTAGGAAACGCCAAGCAAGCAGCGTTGTATTATCAACATTGCTTAGGGTTTGAATTGATTGCCTATGCTGGCCCAGAGACAGGAGTGAAAGACAAATGCTCATATGTGCTAAAGCAGGATAAAATAAGATTTGTTTTAACCACCAGTTTACACCCCGATTCTATTATCTCGAATCATGTTAAAAAACATGGTGATGGTGTAAAGGTGCTTGCTCTTTGGGTTGATGATGCCACTAAATCATTTCAAGAAACTACTTCGCGTGGAGCTGAGCCCGTTAGTGAACCAACGAAAATACAAGATGAATTCGGTGAGATTATAATGGCTTCCATCCAAACCTATGGCGAAACTATACACACCTTTGTAGAGCGTAAAAATTATAAAGGCGTATTTATGCCGGGTTTTGTTCCGGTGAAAAGTAATGTACCGGTAAATCCTATTGGATTAAAATACATCGATCATTGTGTAGGCAATGTGGAACTTGGCCAAATGAATCGTTGGGTCGATTTTTACGAGACGGTTATGGGCTTCAAACTATTAATCACGTTTGATGATAAGGATATCTCCACTGAATATAGTGCGTTGATGTCTAAAGTGGTTTCGAATGGAAACGGGTATATCAAATTTCCGATTAACGAACCTGCCGCAGGAAAAAAGAAATCACAGATAGAGGAGTATTTAGATTTTTACCACAGCGCTGGAGTACAGCATATTGCCATTGCTACTGACGATATTATTTTTACCGTAGGCGAACTCCGTAAACGCGGTGTTGAATTCCTGCGAGTGCCAGACACCTATTATGAAGATGTACTTGATCGTGTAGGTCACATTAATGAAGATCTTCAAGCTCTGAAAAAATTGAACATTTTAATCGATCGCGATGAAGAAGGTTATCTACTTCAAATTTTTACCAAACCTATTCAAGATCGACCTACTCTATTCTTTGAAATCATTGAAAGAAATGGAGCCAAATCTTTCGGCAAAGGAAACTTTAAAGCTCTCTTCGAAGCCATTGAATTAGAACAGGGCTTACGCGGCAACCTATAATTACATTAACCTTATTTAATATTTACTGATGGATTTACTAGCGCAATCAATAGCCAGAGCTAACACATGGCTTAATAGTCCGGTTGTTGATTCTGATTCGAAAGATTCAATTGAAAAATTATTAGCTGATGCTAATCCTAAAAAACTAATCGATAGTTTCTATAAGGAGCTTGAATTTGGAACGGGAGGTTTACGCGGAATTATGGGCGTGGGTTCAAACTGTATGAATAAATATACATTGGGTGCAGCTACTCAAGGTCTTGCTAATTATTTAAAGAAATCTCTTCCCGGTAAGGAAATAAAAGTAGCCATTGCGTACGATTGTCGAAATAACAGTGCTTTGTTTGCTCAGATTACAGCTGATGTGTTTTCTGCCAATGGAATTTTTGTCTACTTATTCCCCGAGCTAAGACCCACCCCGCTACTATCTTTTGCCATTCGTCATCTTCAGTGCGATTCAGGAGTTGTGATTACTGCCTCTCATAATCCAAAGGAGTATAATGGATATAAAGCCTATTGGTCGGACGGTGCGCAGCTCGTTCCACCACATGACAAAAATGTGATTGAGGAAGTAAATGCAATTGGTGGATTCGAAAATATTAATTTTTTAAGTGATGCTTCTAAGATCAGCAGAATAAGCAAAGAGGTTGAAGACGCTTATTATGAAAACGTTAATCGTTTAATTCCCGCCAAGGAGAGCATCAAACGACAGCATGCAATTCCATTGGTCTATTCAAGTTTACACGGATCTGGGATTACCATGGTTCCAGAATGTTTATCGAGATTAGGCTTTACCAATCTTATAATTGTGGAGGAACAAGCAGAACCTGATGGAAATTTTCCTACTGTTCATTCTCCAAATCCGGAAGAGCAATCGGCTATGGAACTTGCTCTTAGAAAGGCAAAAGAAGTGAATGCCGAATTGGTAATGGCTACCGATCCCGATGCAGATCGTGTTGGTATAGCCATTAAAAATGATAAGGGTGAGTTCTTCTTATTAAATGGAAACCAGGCATTCAGTTTAATGATGTGGTTCATCATGAAAAACTTAAGTGATGAAGAAAAGAAAAATGGATACATCGCAAAAACAATCGTAACAACAGAATTGGTTGATACCATTGCCTCCAAAATGGGGATCGAATGTTTTAATACCCTTACGGGATTCAAATACATTGCTGAACTCATGGGTAAAATGGAAGGCAAGAAAACTTTTGTTGCCGCAGGTGAAGAAAGTTATGGCTATATGGTGGGCGATTTTGTTCGTGATAAAGACGCTGTTTCTGCATGTGCATTCTTTGCAGCGTTAGCAGCATCAGCAAAAGATGAAGGCCACACGCTTTATGACTGGTTGGTTCAAATGTATGTCGACTTTGGTTTCTATAAAGAAGGATTAGTGAATCTGGTAAGAAAAGGAGCCGAGGGCGAACAGGAAATAAAGAAGATGATGGAGAAGTTTAGAAACTCTCCTCCCACTCAAATAGCAGGAAAGAAAATTGTTCGCATCCTGGACTATAAAACAAGTGTCGAGAAAAATGTACTTACAAATACAGATACTGCTATTACTTTACCTGAATCCGATGTAATTCAGTTTTACCTGGAGGATGGAACTAAGATTTCTGTTCGACCTTCAGGCACGGAGCCAAAGATTAAATTTTATATTAGTGTGCATACACAACTTAAGTCAGCTAAAGAATTTGATTCGGTTGATCAGCAATTAAATAGTTCAATTGAAGCAATCCATGCGGAATTACTAACCTAATGAAACGCTTTGCACCTTAGATTTTTGGATTGGAAGAAATAAGCAATAGCTTATAATCATTATCAATCCAAAATCAAGGAGACCTAAAAATAGAATGATTGAAACATGAAAGATGCATCCAAGTACGAGAAGTGTTGGGCGAAGTCTTTTAAACCATATCAACAACGCAAAGCCTATTTCAAATAGGATTACACTCCATCCGAGTATCAAGCATTCGGTCCTATTCAATTCCATAATTAAGTTTGGATTTTGAAAAAATGTAAGATGTGTTATTGAGTAAATAGCCGCACCCGATCTCCAGGCTTCGCTTAGTAGTTTATCATATCCGGATAAAAAATAAATCAATGCTAAATGTAACTGTGCAACAACCCTTGCAGCTTTCGAGATAATCTCAAGTACTCCGGAATCAATAAAGAACTTATTATTCCTAGGCACCTCCACAAATATGATGAGAAAAAGAAATAAGTTTAATATGGAGTCCACCCCATTGCTAATAGGCAGAGTTAGTTTGCTTAAACAAAATGAAAACCAAAAAATAAGAAATGAAGTAGCATAGCTGTGGCGGAATGCAATGCCAGCAATAAGAAGGAGTGCAAATGAAATAACAAACAAATTTTTATGAAGATGAATTAGTAATAATGGCGCATAGGCAAGTTCTTTAAGGAAAGAATCTATTTTAAAAGGCATATAAAGAATCACATCTTCCAGCACGGGCCAAATCAGGAAAATTTTTAGAAATAAAAATCCAAAAAGTGCTTTCCTGAAAAAACGGATCCAAAAAGTACTTTCTTCAGAATGGATTAACGAATTGCAGAACTGATTAAAAATCGAATTCAAAATTGAATTATTTGAAGGGTATCCATTTTACAATTAAAATCCCCGCTATCATGGTACGTGATCATTAATCGGATAGAATCAACATCTGAAGGCACGTAATGAGTTTTATAATAACGTTTCAAGGAGCTCATCTTATCGTTATCAATTATCCATTTATTGCTCACAGAATCTTTAATAAACATTTGCTGATATAACATTCTGTCCATGCGACTTCTGTTCATAAGACGAATATCACCTGAGGTGAATTGCGTGTAATTATTGAGTGCGGGATTTACAGGTTTTGACCAACTATTATTTTCATCTTGCCACATCACCGAAAGTTGGTAGGTATCCTTTATTGTATTCCCAGAAAAAAATGGACCAGATAACAAGTATCTTTTATACGCTGTGTAAACAATTTTAGGGCGAACAAATTGCGGGAGAAAAATAACGATCAAACAAGTGAGCAAATGAATAGCCACTAAGAATCCCATTATCTTACTAATTGTGCTTTTCATTGATTTAGCTAGATTTTATTAACATTCATTGCGTTTCTATCCCCTTTAGATTACACCAAGAGCTTATTATCTTTGCACCAAATTATGAAGAAAGTAGCATTCTATACGCTGGGCTGTAAACTCAATTACTCTGAAACCTCCACCATTTCAAGAAAATTTGAAGAGAAGGGGTATCTGAAAGTTGACTTTACAGATCAGCCCGACATCTTTATTATTAACACCTGCTCCGTAACTGAAAATGCGGATAAGAAATGTCGGAAGATTGTTAGAGAAGCGAGAGGAATTTCTCCAGATGCCTACGTTGCCATTATTGGTTGCTATGCCCAACTTAAACCTAAAGAAATTTCAGAAATTCCGGGTGTTGATGCCGTGTTGGGTGCTGCTGAAAAATTTCAACTCGTTGAATTGTTAGATGGGTTTGTTCGCCCTGCACAACCAACTGTTTTCGCTTCTGATATTAAAGAAGTTGATACTTTTAATACTTCCTACTCAATACATGATCGCACACGCACTTTTTTAAAAGTTCAAGACGGGTGTGATTACTCATGCTCATTTTGCACAATACCCCTTGCGCGCGGCTCAAGCCGAAGTGATAGTATTGTTAATTTAGTTAAGCATGCAAACGAAATAGCAGCAACTGGAGTAAAAGAAATTGTTCTCACAGGGGTTAATACCGGAGATTTTGGATTGCGAAATGGTGTTCGGGAAGAACGGTTTATTGATCTGATTAAAGAACTGGATAATATTGAAAACATTGATCGATTTAGGATTTCATCGATTGAACCTAACCTCCTTACTGATGAGATCATTGAGTTTGTAAGTGAGTCAAAGCGATTTGTACCTCATTTTCATATTCCACTGCAGTCAGGATCAAACGCAATTTTAAAACAAATGCGCAGAAGGTATCAGCGCGAGTTATATACAAGTCGTGTTGAAAAAATCAAATCCTTGATGCCAGGCTGTTGCATTGGGGTAGATGTGATTGTGGGGTTTCCAGGCGAAACCCAGGAGCACTTTTTAGAAACGTATCAATTTTTAAATGAGTTAGATATCTCCTATCTGCATGTATTCACATATTCCGAACGGGAAAATACATTGGCAGCAACGCTACCTGATTCGGTACCGATGAAAATCAGAAATGAACGTTCGCGTATGCTTCACATCCTATCCGATAAAAAGCGCAGAGCATTCTACGAAAAAAATCTCAACAAATCTTTTATGGTTCTATTTGAAAATGATGTTGAAGAAGGCTTAATGCACGGATTTACCGAAAACTATATTCGGGTGGCAGCTAAATACGATCCATTGCTAATTAATGAAACAAAATTAGTCACCTTAACTTCAATCAATCAAAAAGGCAATGTTGAGGTGGAGGAATTTGTTGAAGGCGGGCAGTTGACATTGCACACTTGATTATTCTGATCACACTACCATCTTACCATCCTTAATTTCTAGCTTACGATCCGTCATGGCCGCGAACTCTTGATTATGCGTAACAATTACAAAAGTTTGCCCAAAGTCATTTCGAAGTTTAAAAAAAAGTTCGTGTAATTCCTTTGCGTTATTTGAGTCCAGGTTTCCACTTGGCTCATCAGCAAAAATTAAAACCGGATCATTTATCAATGCCCTTGCTACGGCCACCCGTTGCTGCTCTCCACCAGAAAGTTCTGAAGGTTTGTGTTGTGTTCTGTCTTTTAAGCCCAAAGTATCCAGTAACTCTAGCGCTCTGTTTTTTAGTTTACTTTCATTTGCGCGCGCAATAAATCCTGGAATCATCACATTTTCAAGAGCCGAGAACTCAGGAAGAAGATTATGAAATTGAAATACAAACCCAAGGTTCTTATTCCTAAAATCAGCTAAATCTCTTGAATTCTGAGAAAAAATATCCTTTCCATTAAGATTAACCCTTCCTGCATCGGGCTTGTCCAGTGTACCTAATATATGAAGCAAGGTACTTTTACCAGCACCTGAAGCACCAACAATGGAGACGACCTCCCCTTTGCCAATTTCTATATCAACACCTTTTAACACTTGAAGCGCACCATACGCTTTTGTCAACCCTTCTGCTCTTAACATGAGTATTTATTAATTTCTTGAATTAAAGATTTAAAAAAAGTAGCTTGCTTCCAAAATTACCACTTATGAACATTCACGAATATCAGGCTAAAGAAATTCTTAAAAAATTCGGAGTTGCCGTACAGCGCGGTATTGTTGCCGATACCCCTGACAAAGCAGTAGCTGCGGCTAAGGAAATCGGAGTTGAAACAGGCTCCAAGTGGTTCGTAATTAAGTCTCAAATTCATGCGGGTGGTCGTGGAAAAGGAACAGTTAAAGAAACTGGCTCTAAGGGAGTTGTGTTAGCAAAAAGTATTGATGAGGTTTTCGAAAAGTCAAAAGCTATTTTGGGGGGAACATTAGTTACCATTCAGACAGGAGCTGCTGGCAAAAAAGTGAACAAAGTATTAATTGCTGAAGATGTTTATTACCCTGGTGAAAATGAGCCAAAGGAATACTACATGAGTATCTTATTAGATCGCGCCACCAGCAAGCCTGTAATCATGGCATCAACCGAAGGTGGTGTAAACATTGAAGAAGTTGCTGAAACTCATCCTGAAAAAATTGTTAAAGAGTGGATCGACCCCTCAATAGGGTTACAACCATTCCAAGCCCGTAAGATTGCATTTTCATTAGGCTTAGAAGGAAATGCATTTAAAGAGATGGTAAAATTTGTAAACTCTCTTTATACGGCTTACATGGGGCTTGATGCATCTATGTTTGAAATAAACCCAGTACTAAAAACTTCTGATAATAAAATCCTTGCCGTGGATGGTAAAGTAAATCTTGACGACAATGCACTGTATCGTCACAAGGATTTAGAGGAATTAAGAGATATTTCCGAAGAAGACCCACTCGAAGTTGAAGCAGGTAAATCAGGGTTAAATTATGTAAAGCTAGACGGAAACGTAGGCTGCATGGTTAACGGAGCCGGGCTTGCCATGGCTACCATGGATATTATTAAGCTCTCAGGTGGTGAGCCCGCCAATTTCCTGGACGTAGGTGGTGGCGCGAACGCAGAGACTGTTGAAGCCGGATTTAGAATTATCCTGAAGGATCCTAACGTAAAAGCTATTCTTATCAATATTTTTGGAGGAATCGTCCGGTGCGACCGGGTGGCTAGCGGAGTAGTTGAAGCCTATAAAAAGGTGGGCAATATACCGGTACCCATAATTGTAAGATTGCAAGGCACTAATGCCGAAGAAGGCGCCAAAATCATCCAAGAATCAGGATTAAAGGTGTTTTCGGCCATATTATTGAAAGATGCTGCTAAGAAGATTACTGAGGTTCTTTCTTAAATTGGTATACTTAAATGAAAATGCCTAAATTAGTGGATTAAAGCTAATCTATGAGGAAACTTTGTTTGCAATTGCGTAGTACTCAATTGTGGCCATATCTACTTTTGCACAGAGTTTTTATGCTATCAGAAAGGACAGATCTGCAACTTTGGTGGTAGGAACTAGGTACCTCAACCTATTTTGGTGAATTGGCTAATCCTGGCGACTACATTGATGCGAAGCCAAACGATTAATGTTGGATTCAGTATTATTTTACTCCTAGAATTAGCACCCGAGTCGAAGTAAACTGGTTCACCCTTGAAGGATGATGATTTAAGCCAATGATGATGGTCGCATAAAGAGAAATCTCATCATTTAAGTCTAGTAATTTGAGTTTAGTGTTACTGGCCTGTGAATCTTATTCGCAAATGGAAATCGTTATTACAGAAGACCTGTATTTCAATGTATACGGCTTTGCTGGTATTGGATTTATCTTATTTTAATCCAAAAGCTGAGTATCAAGGAAAGACCTATGCTTTACAGCCTCTTAAACCGAAGGTGTTAGATTATAGCAGAATTGGCCTAGTTATTCCTTTTGGATTAGGGCTAGATTAAAAGCAGGACCTAATTTTAATATTGCCTTTGAGGGTGGGTATCGAAAAACATTTACGGATTATTTGGATGATGTGAGCACGTTCATCTTGGTCCTGCTGCATTTTCTGATCCCAATGCTTCGCATTATCTGATAGGCGACCTGAGTTAGGCTTAACTGCTGCTGCCTGCGGTACACAACGAGGTAATCCATCATAATAATGATGGATACTTCTTCTTAACGTAAAAGTTGAATATTATCTTCCCTGGGATTTTGGAGGAAACGGCAGTGGAAGAACATACAGTAAGAAAAGAAGTTCATTTTACAGTTACAATAAAAAAGGAGGATTTAAGAGATAACTTAAACTCTGGTCTTATCAAGAATTTCGTATCTGGAATAATTACTTTTGAATTCTGGTATTAACTCCTTCATTAAAGCAACCATCTTAAGTTCATTTCTATCATTAACGAGGTCAAAGAATAGCTCGATATATTTATTAATTTCCTCGTACGAATAAGCCTCAACCTTCCCTATTAATATTTTATGATGATGAGTTGGTATTGTATCTTCTGATTGATTTAGCAATTCCTCATATAATTTTTCACCTTCCCGTAATCCTGAAAAGACTATCTCAATATCTTTACCTGGTTGCATTCCAGACAAAAGAATCATTTTTCTAGCCAGATCAACAATTTTTATGGGTTTACCCATATCAAAAATAAATATCTCACCACCTTTTCCCATTGTTCCTGCCTCTAAAACCAATTGACAAGCTTCAGGTATGGTCATGAAAAAACGAGTAACTTCAGGATGAGTAACCGTTACTGGCCCTCCAATTGATATTTGACTTTTGAACAGTGGTATTACTGAACCATTTGATCCTAATACATTTCCGAATCGAGTGGTCACAAATGCTGTAGTATAATTTCCATCATCATGTAATTTTTTGTTCAAAGCCTGCACATATACTTCTGCAATTCGCTTTGAACAGCCCATTACATTGGTTGGATTTACCGCTTTATCGGTTGAGATCATTACAAACTTCCGAACCTTATGTTTAATTGCCTGATCTGCTAAATTTTTTGTCCCCAAAATATTACAATGAATTGCTTCACTTGGATTACCCTCCATTAACGGAACATGCTTGTAGGCTGCTGCATGATAAATGATCTCCGGCCTATTCTCCTCAAAAATGGAGGATATCCGCTGAATATTAGTGATGTCTGCCAGATAGGGAATTATTCTTACGCTAGACCTTCCTTTTATTTCGCGTTCAATCTCATAAAGTGGGGACTCTGCCTGATCAATTAGAATAATTCTTTCCGGTAAATAAGATGCAACCTGACGTACCAATTCACTTCCAATTGATCCTGCTGCACCGGTTATACAAATCCGCTTACCCTTAATGTCATTTATTATCGATGGATTGTTCAATTGAATTGCCTCTCTTCCTAACAATTCTTCAATGTTTATTTCCCGTATCTGACTGATGCTTAACTCTCCTCCTACCCATTTTTCAACGGGTGGTATGGTTCTGACTTTTACTTTGTTCCTTAAGCAGGCGTCAACTATTTCATTCTTGCGCTCTAGTGAAATGTCGCGAACTGTTATCACTAACTCATCAATATTCAACTCATCAAAATAGTGATCAAGATTATCTTTTCTTGCATCGTATATTTTAGTGCCATCCACCACCTTCCCAATTTTATTGGCATTGTCTTCCATAAACCCGACTATTTGCATGCGTGGCGTTGAGTCAATTACATGTCGTGTAATAATCCCTGTTTGTCCGGCACCAAATATTAAAACCCGGGATTTTTTAATAATTGCATTCCTATAGTACGTAAAGATATACTTTACTAGTAGCCTGTAATTGAATAGGAAAAGGAAGGATGAAAGAAGGCTTATGAAAACTACTGAGAAAGGAATTATGAAAATTTCCCGCCGGTGAAATAAGTAATTGCATTGATAGCAACTACCAAAGCAACATTGAGGAGCAACATAAAAAATATACGCACACCATCCTGCAATCCAGTGTAACGAATTATTCCTCTATAGCTACCCGTTGACTATAATGGATACAAATCCGCAAGCTGTATAAATAGCAATACCTAATTCAAAGCGATTTACTTGTAAGTCAACAGTGGAAAAATTAAACCTAAGAAGGAAACCCGTAAGAGTTGAGAAAAGAATAAAAGAGCAATCAATTAGAATTATTACCCAACGAGGAAGAATTTTTAGTCTTCGGAGTAGAGCCGGAAAACTTTTCACTGGTTTGCCGATTAGTTAGATTTTTTTCTGGCTATTAACTTTCTAAGTCCTAGAATTCCTCCTAAAGCAATCAATATCTTCAATTCCAGATAAAGGAACATCAGGATCTGCACTGGGGTCTCCTGGCTGAGCATTTGCCACAAAAGCGATTAGTAGACATAAGCCAATAAAAATAACGATCCTATAGACTGGTTTTAATCTCATCGTTTCATAATCTTATAAGTGGAAACTGAGTTATTTGTACCTACTAATTTAACTAGGTATAAACCTGAGGAATATTCCTTCATATTTATTTTGATAGATGATCGACTTCCAACCTCAATAGATTGTAACAGTGAACCATTGAATGACACCAAAGACACTGCTTTTATATTTGCCAACCCTTTAATCGCTAGCTCGTCATCGACCGGATTTGGATACATCGTTATTCCCTTCGTATTTTCTTCCAACCCAGTAACAACGAATTCAAAGGAATCACTGGTCTTGCAGGTTCCTATCGTAACCTCAAGTCTGTAAATCCCTGGGTCTGTTGCATTAATAGTCTGACCTGTCATTCCCGTAAGCAGGATATCATTTAAGTACCAGGCGTTTCCTGTCAGGTAATTTGATTTTAGTACGCCATATTGAACCTCTGCGATCGCAGCATTATCATAGTTTACTACTTCAGCCTTTACTTCTTTCCTTTCGCCTTCACAACCCAACGAATTAACAGCTGAAACATAATATGTGCGCGTTTTATCTAAAATAGGAGTTTGAAACAAACCACCAGTTACGCCCGCTATTGCCTCTGTGCTGGTTAGCGATTCATACCAGTTATAGGTTCCATCAGTAGGTGACCCCGATGCTGAAAGCTGAACCGATCCCGGTTGACAAGAAGTACCTCCAGTGGTTGATTGTACTGGCATAAATGGCATCCACTTTTATTTGCAACGATTGAGCCAATGGTACTGCATCGCAAGAGTTTCTCTTTGCAAACACCATAATTGTATTATCACCGGAAGTTAACTTGGATTCATCAATTCCTACGTTGATGGAATTTCCTGTTCCGGAAATATTATCAGAAATGGTGGTTCCATTCAAGGATGCATAATAAATCACTCCCGTTTCTGTAGTGGGAAGAATAAATGAATATTCATTACCAACACAGAGTTGGTTACTGCCTTGTGGGGTAATTGAGGTGTCCGTTGAAGAACTGAAAACTATCTTAAATCGATCGCCTGTAGACGCTGCATCAGAGGTTATTTCAAAATCGTACTCAGCTTGCGTCCTGGCATCAATAGTTTGACCTAGAAACTGATCGAATAGTTGAATTGTTGTTGCATCATCAAAAGATTCAAAGCCTTTTAAGTTCAACTGATAAGCCCCTACGGATGCATCCGAAATATCTAATTGAATAGAACTTGAACAAGAAAGTGGAGACAAACTATTAATAGAATATTTTATCTCACCTGAAACAGAAGAAAGATTAAACGTAGCATTCTTCATTTTGTAAGCATCCCAATTTGAATCAAATGAATTAGTGGCCTCCGTGTGAAAACGAATGGCTATTTCATCCGAAATAGGTCCCTTTTTAAGAGTTACTCTTAGCAGATCAGAAATTGCAGCTTCCCTAAAAAAAGTTGTTTGGTTCCGCAACTTTCACCGCTTCGCGTAACTTGTAAAGCAGGCGTCCCGCCATCACTTTTAACAAAGAATGCCTGGCCAGCAGGCAATATATCGTGAACCTCCATTCACACCAAACCCTCCTACAAAAGACGCAATAACTGGTGAAGCAAGACCATTATCCCGCATGTAAATTGCATCATTAATGTTTGTCTTGGTCCACCCTGATGCAGCCAACCAATCTATGGAAGAGGCATATGGGTTTCCAACCAAGTTCCAGCCATCATTAGCCAGTGTGCCAGAAGATGTAAAGCTAACGGGAAGACTCACACTTCCTGAGAAAATTGGACCCCTTAACTCGTACAGCGCTGAACCTGCCACTGAAACAGGTGCAGTATTTCCGCGAACAAAAATTGAATAACCAACTCCAGAAGCGAACATTTCTGTATTAGTGGCTGCTGGAAAATTTACATACCCCGTGTTTAGGTCTCCTGTGATGTCAGACTCATTATATCTAAACATTGTTTGACTTGAACCACACCCTGAACAAGAACTAGCGCCTGTAAAAGTTCCAGTAACTGGAATGAAAGATTGAATTTGAGAAACCGGAGCAGATTGCACGGGAGATGAGATATACCTGTAAATGCGCGTATTGTTTCCACCCTCTATAGCCATATAACGCTGTACAGTAACACTTCCCTGAACGGTGGCCCCTCCGGGCAATGCCGCAATGCTGGCATCAACGGTTGGACTATCTCCAGACGACCTCAATCTAAATACAACAGATCCGGAAACTCCATCAGGATCAAAAGTAACATTTGCACCAAGGGTTAAAACCCCACTAATATCTTGATTTGAAGCCACACGAACACCTGGAGGGCCCCCTACATTGGAAATAGTAATATTGTTAAAATTCGTTTGTGTAGTACCTTGAAGGAGTTGTGTTGACGAACCATTCAACAAAAGAGTTCCTGAATTGGAATTAAAAGTTCCGTTGTTGGTAAAGTTACCTGCCACCCTAAGCGTTGATGAGGAGGTTAGTGATCCTGCTATAGTTATTCCACTGAATTGAGTCGTTCCAGCTCCGGTAAAAGTAGTGGTTCCATTAAACGTGACTGTGTTGGTAGCTGGCCCACTATTAAAAGTACCAGTATTATTCCATGTGCCAGCCACATTCATATTGCCCGTTGGAGCTGTTAAGGTTGCTGCGGCTGCGATTGAAATATTGTTAAACGAACAGACACTTGAACCCGAGATCACCGTGGTTCCACCAAATGTAGTAGTTGCAGAGCCAGCATTGAGTGTGCCATTATTCACCAAATTTCCATTGATTCTGAAATTTGCAGTGGGTGTCAAAATACCACCGCTACCAATAGTAATATTTCCAAAAACCGGAGTGGTACTTCCCGATATTGACGTGGTGCCTGAAAATGTTACATTACTTGAAGTAAGGGTTGAGGCTGCATTGCTAACGAAGTTTCCTTTTACATCAAGATCATTAGAACCCGCATTAAACGAGCCACTTGAAAGCGTAAGAACACCATTCACTGTTAAGTCCCCAACTAAATCCAGCGTACCTGAATTTTGCTTTGTCAAGTTGGCAAGGGCTGTTGTGTTCGTATTAATCGGTAACTCAGGCCCTGTAGAAATAACGGAAGTAATATCGTAAACAACGTTATAAGCATTAGCAATATTATTCGGTGCGGTTGTCATGGAGCCTTGATCATTGCGGGTAATTATTCCTCCGGTTGCTATGCTGAGCCCGATCCGTTATTTAAAATTCCGGAAAATAAATTCAGATTTGTTACAGCCACTGTAGCACTTACATTTAATGTAGCACCTGATCGATTTAAGGTCAATGTACCAAGTGCAGATCCTGATAAGCCTGCACTTCCAGTAGGAAGGGTTCCAGAACCATTTAATAACTACCGATGAAGCGGATGTTACACCAATGGTACCAAGGTTTCTGCTGTAGTTTCCGCTAATTGTTAACGTATTTGAACCTAAATCAAGCGAGCCCTCAGTATGGGTGAGTGTTCCTAAAATTGTTAGACTTCCCCCTAAATTAACCGAACCATTTCGATTCATGGTAAAGTTAAACAGTTGATTGGTGCCACTAAAGTTTAAGGTACCAAAGGCTCCTGTACCGCCAATCACAAGATTGGATAATGGACCACCAACAATACCACCCGAACCTGTAACTGTTCCATTGATGGTGAGCGTTTGGGTACCAATAACAATATTTCCTGAAGTTAACGTTAACGTTCGCAAAGCAACAATATCTAAACTGGTGCTAAGCGTAACATTGCTGCTATTGTTGATAACCAAATTCACATCGCCACCCGATGGAAATCCATTACCAATAAACTGCCCGCTTAATCCGTTATAAACTATGGTAGACCCAGACGAATAGGTTCGTGTTCCTGATACCCGGATATTACCCCCAGAGGTTCCGGTTTGCAAGGCACCACTCGCATCAATGGAACCCAATCCAATAGTCCCATTTAATGTTAAATTTCCACCCCCAATAAGAGCAGATGTTCCTAAATTAAGAGTTGATAAACTAGAAACTGAATAGTTAATTGTATTAGCAACTGAACCTGAATTTGAATAAGTATGTACACCCGCTCCGGTGAAATTAATTGAACCAGTCCCCGAAGAGGTCTCTGTAATAGTTCCTGCTACAAGGGCGAAATCTCCAAGAACATTAATTGTTCCTGTACCCGCTCCTGAAGAAAAATTCAATTGCCCTCCTGAAGCCGCCATCGAAAAATTTCTTGTTACGTTTATAGTCGTTGATCCCGCACTATTTAAAATTGCACCTGAGCTATTAGTCGAGTTGTAAATAAAATCTCTGCCAATATTATAGATAGTTGAGTTACCAGTGGTATTAAATATAACTCGAGAAGAGTTACTAATTGTTAAATCTCTACCTATCGAAATGGTTGGGTTTTGACCCTGCGCGAAACGAAAACTTCCAGTTGTACCTGTATTTACGATTGTTAAATCATTTACCACATTTTGAAGAAGCCCTTCAAATTGAACTATACCTGAACCCAAACTGGAGCAATTAAATTGGAAATCGTAGAAGGATTGGGACCAATTCCCTGCCGGCATCGCAGTAAATCCAGATGTATAGCCCTGAATTTGTACCATGGAGTTTGTATTCCAATTAGCAACGGGTATACTTCCTTGAGTTGTAGTGTATAGATGGCGATAAATACCTCCTGAATTAAAATTAGCATTTCCCTGATCGGTACCTGTTATCAATGCACCATTATTACATATTAATGTTCCATTAACATCAAGAAGACCATAGTCAATCCCATCATTAAATACATCAAGATCATTACCCGTACCATCGGCTACTATTACAGAAATACCTGAATTTATTATTAGCGACCCTCCAATGTCAACGAACGTCTCATCGATAGTTACCGAGATGTCAACATTTATCAAATGTTGAATAACAATGGAACTTGAATTGGAGGAGTTAGGCACCACCCCAGTACTCCAGGTGTTTGTATCACTCCACAAACCATCTTGTACTGATGTGATTGTTTGTCCAAAGGACAATGTTGTTACAAGTAACAAACCAGTTATCGACAGATAAACACTCCTCATAATCGATTTGGGTTTTTTCAATTTACAAAAATAAGTAAAAAATACAGTTTTTTACCTAAAATATTAGGGTTGATACCTTCAACTACTTTACATGTAACCCTTTTATCAATTCCACAATCTCCAATTGTTGTTTCTCATTTTCAAAACAGGATGGGAGGCATAAGCCGGTAGCAAAATAATTTTCTGCCATACCACTCAGATATGACTCCATATTACAATAAAGGGGTTGTAAATGCATAGGTTTCCATAAAGGTCTGGTTTCTATACTATTTTTATTTAATAAGTTGATAATCAATAATTTAATACTAGATTTTGGGAATAAAATTGTTGATAACCATCGGTTTGAGACTCTTTCATAATCCTCCTTTTGAAATTCTCCTAATGAATCCAACAGCTTCAGATATAGACTAAAGATCCTTCTTCTGGATTCATTCTTCTCAGTCAAAAATGGAATCTCACAAAGCCCCATAGCAGCATTTAATGGGCTCATTAAATAATTAAATCCAACTGTTTTGTGTTCGTAATAGGGCTGGCTTTCACGCGCCTGAGATGCTAAAAATCTTGCTTTCTCTGCCCATTGGCTATTATTTGTTAGTAAAGCTCCGCCTCCATAGGTTGTAACCGCTTTATTGTTGTTGAAGGAATAAATACCGATTTCCCCCATGGTGCCGGTCATCTTTCCTTTATACAATGCGCCCAAAGATTCTGCAGCATCTTCAATAATCGGAATACCTTCATTATGCGCAATTTCAAGAATCTCCTCCATTTTGGCTGGCATTCCATAGGTATGCACAATCATAATTGCTTTAGGCATAACACCTCGCTTTTTAAGCGAATTGATTGCCTTCTTAAGAAGATTTGGATCCATGTTCCAGGTTTCCGGCTCACAATCTACTAAGCACGGGTGTTGCTCCCACATACATGATTGGATTTATAGTAGCCACATAGGTGAAGGTTGGCGCAATCACCACATCCCCTTTGCCAATGCCCATGGCTAATAACGCCAGGTGAATGGCCGCGGTGCCTGAATTAACTGCTACTGCATGTGGAACATTTACCAGCGTTGATAATGCTCTTTCAAAATCAGTTACAATCTGGTTATGATGTTTGCCCGCATACTCATTAAGCACGTTGGAAAGTGCGAGAACATTAATAGGATTATAGGATAGAGGAATTCGGTAACGTCATGCAAAGCTAAGTTCTTGAGAAAGTTAAGACTTTTCTGATTGAAGTCTTTGATAAACAAACCCGATCATCAACAAAAACATGAGCAAGGGATTAACAATGATTCGGTGAATTTGTGATAGCCAGGGAGATGATATTTCAGAATCTCCTTCAAGACTTAGTTTAACGATGAAGTATAATAGGAAGTATCACAAATAACTCAATAAGAAAAACCACAAATGCCGCTTTCAAATATTTTGACTCCTTAAAGAAAAACCAAATGATGACCATGCAAGCAAGATCATTCAATATTAATCTCACGCATCTGTTAAAAATAAAAATTGCGTTTGAACTTTCTATAGAAGCGAAGTCCGGAAAAATCTGGTTCCAGATATTCGCATAACTTTCGCGCTGAAACAGGTATACCATTACAAGTACCAGCAAGGCGAATCCCAATAGAAGATATCGTTTCATTCTTTTCTTGCTGAAATGATATTCTTCAACGAAAATCCACTTACCATTTTCATCCACCACCACCACAATGCAAAGACAACCAGATAAATGGCAGCCGTAAATAAATATTTATGAACGTAATAAAAATAGTGCTGCCAATATTCTGCTACATAAAAAAGTAAAGCAACTCGAATAAGATTTGCTACATAAATCAAGAACAATCCCATCGGAAGAAACCACGCAAGACTTTTCCAACTTCCGCGATAAGCAAATAGAAATGAGAGAAAGACAATCATCACATTAATTCCATTGCACCCTTCAAAAACACTTATAACGGTTCTTGATTCTTTTATGATTCGAATCGTGGGAGCATCTGACTTTGGCTGCGTGATTGTTTGCTCACCCAGAATGTTTAGAATATAAGAAGTTTGCTCGGTAACAAGATTTGTTGCCCAATCGGCTGTGCCTTGATAAGAAGAAATCCACCAGCCATAAAGTAAATTCAATCCCAGGTAGAGCCCAAGAAAAGTTGCTAAAAAACGAAAGGCTGGAATAAATTCTTTCACCGATAAATTATTTTCGTGCAGGAACTCCCTTAACAGTACTCTCCGCCTCAACATCTTTAGTTACAATGGCTCCGGCACCTACCTTGGCAAACGCACCAATGTGTAACTGTTGCAAAACGGAAGCACCTGTTCCAATCAGCACTGCCTCACCAATAGAAACAAAACCTGAAAGATGAACCCCCGGCATAATACATGAAAATTTTCCGATAGTAACATCATGCCCCACGGTCGAATTCAAATTTATCAAGACATGTTCACCCGTTTTAACATCCACCGTTAAGCGACAACCTGCCGTAATGATTGTACCCTTGGCCAACTCAATCTCAAAGCCAAGTGAAGCTGAAGGATGTACTAAAACGGGGTACATAATTTTTGGGTTTATAATCCTATTTACAATTGTTGATTTCACCATAGGATCTCCAATAGCAATTACCACGTGAAGGTCGTAATCAACCTTATTTAAGGCATCTATATTTCCTAAAACCAAATGACCGACTACTTTTTTTCCTACAGGAAGCGCATCGTCATAATACCCAATCACATTCCAGGTAAGTTGATGTTGATTTATTTGATGAATGAGCACGGCAATCTCTTTACCTAAACCTCCTCCTCCTATTATAGCTATATCTTTCAGGCTCATCCGGTAAATTTTTCCTCTCAGTTAAGGAAGTATCCTTCTTAAAAGTAATTAATAAAATAATCGTCTTCACTAAAATCTTAAGATCCAATTTAAAAGAAAGATGATTTACATAAAATAGATCCAACTCAAACTTCTGCTTCCAGGAAATATCATTCTTACCAGAAACCTGCGCCCAACCTGTAATACCTGGAGACACATCATGTCTTTTTTTTTGCTCTGTCTGAGAATAAAGGCAGGTACTCTACCGGCAGTGGTCGTGGACCGACTAATGACATCTCCCCTTTTAATACATTCCATAGCTGAGGTAGTTCGTCCAGGTTGGTAAGTCGCAGAAAATTACCCCATCCGAATTTTCTCTTTTCTAGCATTAAGTTCTCGTCAACAGCCAGCGTTCTAAATTTATACATAGAGAACTGCTTCCCATTTTTTCCAATTCGAACTGATTTGTAAAGAATCGGAAATTCAAAAAGAATAACATACCCAATTATAATAAAACAACCAGATAACACTATAAATAAAAGTAAAATGAGAATCAACATCACATCAAGTACCCGTTTTCCATATTGATTATAAAAATCCACAATGTTATTTTTTGAAAATGGAAAAGATAGTTTTGAAAATGATTTTTACATCTAACCAAAATGATTGATCGTTGATGTATTCTAGGTTCAATTTCAATTTTACGGGCATAATTTCTTCAATGTAAAACTGAATTGGATCTTCCTTTCCTGCCAGCAATTCATTTTCATTGCGAAACTCGATCGAAGCATAATCCGTTATTCCC
>CAWBCB010000058.1:0-67633 GCA_963787095.1 uncultured Cytophagales bacterium
ATTGATGGCCGAAATACGGGCGGACGCGGAAAGAAATTTCTGGATGCACTCTATGGAAATTTAGGAATTGTAGAAATGGATGATTTTGCTGAAGGCATCAAATCATTATACGCGCTTCCATACTTTGATAAAACGCGAGTAGGGGTGTATGGAACTTCGTACGGAGGAACTACTGCTGCCACTAGTTTACTTCGCCATCCGGATGTGTACCAGGTTGCTGTGGCTAACTCCGCGGTAACCGACTGGAGAAATTATGACAACATTTATACGGAGCGTTATATGAACTTGCTGGAGAATAATAAGGCCGGCTACGAAGCGTCCAGCGTGATGAAGTATGCACCTGAGTTAAAGGGCCGACTTATGATTTACTATGGCACGAATGATAACAACGTGCATCCTTCTAACTCACTTCAACTCATACAGGCCTTGCAAAAGGCGGGTAAAAGTTTTGAAGTACAAGTTGGCCCTGATAAAGGACACACAGCAATGGATCGCGATCGCATGATGGAGTTCTTTATTGAGAATTTAGTTCTTAATAAGAATGAGGGTATGAATACAAAGATAAAGTTAGAAGGGAATAAGAAATAGAAATTAGGATCAAGTCGCCTAAAATGGAGATGATGCTGCTATCAGCAAGGAGTAATTAGTGGTTGTACGTTTGTTGGGAAGGGATATAGAAAATTTGATTAGAAAGTCAAGCATCGTCTCTCGCAGAGGACGATGCGTCTTGTTTACATTTTGTAAATTTGAAGATGGCCATAAAGAGAACTCAGACTGAGAGTGGAAGTTACTTTTGCTCGTTCACCTGTTTGAAATGGTTGCCCCTGATTGAAGTCACCAATTTATATGATCATGTTTATGAATGGTTCAATCTTTTAATAAAGGCCGGACATCAGGTAACAGGCTTTGTCATTATGCCTAATCATGTTCATCTTCTTTTACATCTGAATGACTCCGAGAAAACTGTAAATGCTATTCTCGGAAATGGGAAGAGATTCATGGCGTATGAGATTGTTAAGCGACTCAAAGCCATGGGTAGGATAGACTTGTTAACAATACTATCAGAAAGTATTTCACCTGAGGAAAGAATTCGTAAAAAGAAACATCGGGTTTTTGAACCTTCTTCTGATATTAAATTATGCTACAGCGATAAATTCATGATTCAGAAGTTAGAATACATGCATGCCAATCCAATAGTTGGGAAATGGAACCTGGCTTCCAGTATTGTCGATTACCTGCACTCAAGTGCTGCCTACTATGAATTGAATAGGGAACATGCTTTTGTGAAAATTACTCATTACAAAGATTTAGTAGGGTAGATGATTATATGCCACAACGCATCGTCCCGGGGCGGAGACGATGCTGGACGGGAGGGTATGAATACAAAGATAAAGTTAGAAGGGAATAAGAAATAGAAATTAGGATCAAGTCGCCTGAAATGGAGATGATGCTGCTATCAGGTGATGTTAGCAAGGAGTAATTAGTGGTTGTACGTTTGTTGGGAAGGGATATAGAAAATTTGATCAAGGCTTTACAAAAACAACATCACTGAAATAATGTTTCCCATCAAAATATTGATGCGCAATTTCAAGGCCACTATCGGTGGCAGAGATTGTTAATCATGTTCTGATCATACTTGATCGAAACCTCTGTATGGATATGCTCCCAACGATTGAAGTGAATCATTTTATTTAGTGCATCGATATAAACATCCTGATCGCGCAAGCTAACAAGATAGCTGCGGGCTTCTCCCGTATCAGGATTATAGCTGGCATAGTGATTAAATTGATCCAACATAAAGTTGGCACCCAATTCTGTATTTAACCGTAGCAGCAAATTCATATTGAACCGCTTGGTTATCCCATACTCGTCATCATACGCACGCTGAATCATGCGCGGATCTTTTTTTAGATCAACTCCTAAAAAGAACAAGTCACCGGAATGCATGGAATTTTTAATTTGTTTCAAAAACTGACCTGCTTGCTTTACCCCAAAATTGCCAATATTGGAACCTAAAAATAAAATCACCTTCCGTTGATCGTTGGCGAGATTGAGTTTGTTTAACGCCTCAATGTATTCACCTTGCTGTGGATAGTATGCTAAATTTGGCAAACTGTCTTGCAAGCGAGTTTGTAATTGAGCGAGCACAGAGGCCGATATATCAATAGGGTGGTACGAAAAATCTGCTTGCTTCTCAGTAAAATATTTTAACAGCACTTCAGTTTTTAAACCATCACCTGCGCCTAGTTCAATCAATTGAAAAGAACCTTGTCCTTGAAATCGCTTTAAAATATCCTTTGTATTCATGCGAAGGATTTCATACTCACACCCGGTTAAATAATAGGAGGGCATGTGCATAATCTCCTGAAAGATCCGATCTCCATTCTCATCATAAAAAAGCCAACTGGGCAATGACTTCTGAGTTCTGGAAAGTCCTTCTTCTACAACGTTGAGAATACTCTCGGTGGTAATATCAATGCTCATGACAGATTATTTTTTACAAAGACGAATGCCATTAAACTGCCATTGTATCTGTGGATGAAAAAAATTGCGATATGTTTTTCGTGCGTGACCAGGTGGTGTAGCAATGGATGAGCCACGCAGCACCATTTGGTTAACCATAAATTTTGCGTTGTACTCGCCCAGCGCGCCATCAGGTTTTGAATACCCAGGATACGGTAAGTAGGCACTTGCTGTATGCTCCCAGCGTTGGCCCCATTCAAAGTGATCGCATGCAGCTTCCCATTCAAACTCTGTGGGTAATCTCATTCCACACCAGTCGGCATAAGCCGCGGCTTCGTAGTAGCTTATGTGGGTAACGGGTTCATCCAATGGTAATTCTTGTAAGCCACTCAACGAATATCGGTGCCAGCGTTTGTCAATGTGGTGCCAATATAATGGATTGTGAATAGCAGATTCTTTTAACCATGTCCACGCATCGCTATGCCAATACAGCGGGTTGTTATAACCATCGGCTTCAACAAACTTTAAATATTCGCGATTGGTAACAAGGCTCTGCCGAATTTCAAACGAATCGAGATACACATTATGTTGTCTACCTTCATTATCAAAAGCAAAATCATTTCCTGTATGTCCTATTACATACATGCCAGCTTCCATTTTTTTAAAACTGTGATTGGATTCAATTGAATTTGTCTCCTTAAACTTTTCCATGTAAGCAGGAAAGAGTGGATTATGGCCAAGGATGAATTTAATATCCGTTAGTAGCAACTCCTGATGCTGTTGTTCGTGATGCAATGAAATTTCAATGAGGCTTAGTACTTCAGTATTTACCTGCGGAATAAGTTTTATCATGTGTTCATCCACATGCTTACGATAAGCAAGTATTTCATCTACTGTGGGCCGCGACATATTTCCTCGCTGTGGTCTTAATACCCGATCGCCCAACGTGTTGTAATAACTGTTGAACAAGAACGCGTAGCGCGGATGGAAGCGTTTGTAATCCGGATAATATTTTGCCAGTAACATTTCTTCCAAAAACCAGGTGGTGTGCGCGAGGTGCCACTTCGGTGGGCTCACATCCTCGCTCGGTTGCACCACATAATCTTCGGTGCACAAAGGTTTGCAAATTGCAACAGCATGTTGGCGTACAGAACTATATTGATCAACCATCACCCTAAATTAAAAAATGAAATCATCGAAAAGAATTTAAGGTGCGCGCTATTTTACTACTTGAACACCTTTCCAAAAGGCAACTTTACCTTTAATTCCTTTTGCCAATTCAGAGGGCTCAGGATAATACCAAACGGCATCTTTATTTTGTTGATCGCCCACCTTCAACGTGTAATAAGATGCAACACCCTTCCATGCACAGGAAGTATGGGTATCACTTGGGAGTAGAAGTTCTTGATTTATAGATTCTAACGGGAAGTAATGATTGCCTTCAATTACAAGTGTGTCATTGCTTTCCGCGATGGTTGTTCCGTTCCAGATTGCTTTCATAGCTCTATAACCCCAAAAAGAGGATAATGGTTTATTAAAGTATGAGAATGTGTACTTAGTCTGATAAATAATCTGTTAATGACAGCGTTACGACAATTGGTGGATTTAATATCGTGCTTCTTAAGCGATTCATTTGCAAATGGGTTATATTCAAAAAGTTAATTAAAGTAATATTAAGATGCATTTTGATCACATTATTGTAGGTACCGGTCAAGCAACAGGCACGCTACTTGGTAAACTCATTCCTACTGGCGATTCCATCGCTGTTATTGAAGGAAATAAAATAGGCGGCAGTTGTGTCAATTATGGATGCACACCCACCAAGACAATGGTTGCTTCGGTAAAAGTTTTTCATCAGGCAAAGCGGGGAGATTTTTATGGTTTTAAAGCGAACCCTGAATTGGATTTTAAACGCTTTATGATGCGCATGAATGAAGTTCGAAATGCATCTTCGAATGGATTATCTAATTGGATTAAATCTACCCCCAACATTACTTTCTTTCAAGGCTGGGCAAAATTTACGGGCAGTCATTCTCTTCAAGTTGTCGATCAGGAACTTACCGGGAAAAAAATTTATCTGAATGTTGGCACGAGAACAAGAGTTCCAAACATTGAAGGGTTGGATACAATTACGTGGTTAGATAGCAGTGGATTATTAGAATTAGATGAACTACCGGCACATCTTATTATTGTGGGTGGTGGTTACATTGGTTTAGAGTTTGCCCAAATTTTCAAACGACTCGGTTCACGCGTTACTGTATTGCAACGTGGTAATCAACTTATGCCAAAAGAGGATGATGAAATTAGCGCGAGCCTGCAACAGATTTTAGTGGATGAAGGAATTGAAATAAGATTTGATTCATCTGCGAAGGCAGTGAAAAAAGAGGGCGATCAAATCCACCTTACTGTAACCGAAAACGGAAATGAAGCAGTTATTACGGGCACTCATCTTTTACTGGCTGCAGGCCGCATACCAAATAGTGATACGCTTAATTTAGAAAAGGCTGGCATTGCTACTAATAAAAAAGGATTTATTGAAGTAGATGATTATTGCCGAACGAATGTTGATGGAGTTTTTGCTGTGGGCGATGTAAACGGTCACGGAGCATTTACCCACACCGCTGTTAATGACGGAGAAATTGTACTGGATTATCTTTTTGGAGGTACTCGGAAAATTTCACAGCGCATTCCCGTGTATGCATTATTTACAGATCCACCGTTGGGCAGAGTAGGCTTAAGTGAGAAGGAAGCATTGGAGAAGGGAATTGAAATAATGAAAGCCACCATGCCTATGAGCAGCATAAGCAGAGCAAAAGAGATGGGCGAAACAAAGGGGCTTGCCAAATTGATTGTGGATGTAAAGACTGACCTGATTTTGGGTGCTGCGATTTTGGGGCCGGGTGGAGATGAGGTAATCAATATGTTTGCAGCCATTATGCATAGTAACATACCCTGTCGAAAGTATCGGGAAGTGGTGCTCGTTCATCCCACGGTGTCGGAGCTTATGCCTTATGTATTGGATCGTCTGGAAAAAGTTTGATGGACCTGAATTTCTATTCTGATTACCGGAAACCTGGGCAGATAAATATTTGAAAAAACTTATTATTTTAGTTTTCAAATACAATACCTATGATCGTATACGGTTGGGATGCCAAGAACATTAAGCAAGCTCCCCTGGAAACTTATGAAATTACCTTAATGTCATGAAAACCGTAATCCTCCTTCTCTTGCTTTCAGTAACGGTACAGGCACAATCAATATTAACCGATAAGCAACAAAAAGCAATCGCTTTGGTAATCGATAAATACACACTAGCACGTGAAACCAAGGACACAGTGCTTCTTAAAACAATCTTAACTCCTGAGATCGACCAATTGGTATCATCAGGTGAGTGGAGAACCGGGATAAGCACAGCAGTGCAAGGCATGCTGCGCAGTTCCGAAAGCAATTCCGGCAAACGCACGATCACCATCGACAAAATTCGCTTACTTACTAAAACAAGTGCTATTGTTGATGCTCGCTACGAAATTCAAAATGCCGATGAAACAGCCCGCAACATGTGGAGCACATTTGTTGTGGTGCAAGAGGCCAATGCCTGGAAGATTGCCGCCATCCGCAATATGCTACCTCAAAAGTGATGCTTTTGGCTAACCATCGTCTCATCATAATGCGATAATCCTCATCACGACTTACCAGGTACTCTAAACTAACTACGTTACTATTTATGTACCACAAAATTATTTTTCAAACATTCATTGCCTTCAACACGTAGGGTAGAAACCCCACCACTCATATTCTTAACAGTCTTAAACCCATTTTGGGTTAGGATCATAGCTGCTCGCGGGCTTCTTATGCTTTGACTGCAATACACCAACACCTCTTTGTCTTTATATTTTGTTAATTCACTCATGCGTGCTTCCAAATCTTCTACATTAATGTTGATGGCATTTTTAAAGTGTCCATACGTAGTACGGAAAGCCGTGCCTTCAAACTCACCTTTCGTTCTTACATCTAATAACAATATTCCGTTGGGATTGTCTGTAATGCGTTTACAAAATGCATCTATAGTTAAATTTTCAAATTGTATCCCAGCCTTCTCAACTAATTTCATATGGCATGTAGGGCAGGTGCCCGGTTTGGTATGTATAGTTTTATCGCACGCGTTACCGCAAGGCGTGCATACATATTCCTTTGCTTGTGCTGTTGCCAAAGCCGAGGCCGCACAAAAAACCAGTATCAAAATAGTTTTCATTAAATTACCTTTTAATTGAAGATATTTAACTAGTTAATTAACGATTGTCATCCCCAAGATCATTCGACAAATGGTTGTATCAAAAATTTTCATGAAGTCACCTACTATCTAGAAGAGAATCTGTAAATTTATATACAACCTTACTAAACGTCAAATTATGAACATTGATCCTAAATATAATCCTATTCTTTTGGAAGCTCTGGAAGATATGATGTACAAACTTTCTATTCAGCTTGATAATTTAAAGGGTGGACCACTAACAAAGGAACGAAAAGCACTTACTAAAAAGCAAGTGATGCTCGAAGAGCTTCAGCACCTAATTTCCATTACAAAATGATAAATAAAGAATTCGGATGTATTGAATTTTGACAACGCTTTCAAGTGTCTGATTATACATTATGAAAGGGAAGTTAAGAAGAGTGTTTCGAAAGGATACAAGCCACGCGGACTGCGGCAACTATTTCTTTTCTATACCTGCTTCCATCAAAAGCGTTAACAGTGCAAACTTGATTCCATCCGATCCTTTTTCATTGAGCCACCATTCGTCCAGCGAATGCTCGTGTGCACTCTTGCCACCTGCGCCAATCGTAATAGCTGGTATGCCATGCGCAATAGGGGTGTTTGCATTGGTGGATTGAATTGCCAGTTGCGTGTTTGTTGTGAAGTGATTCGCGGCTGCGAGGGCGCGTTGAACTAATGGCTCTCTTTCAGCAGTAACTCCGGAAGGGCGGTACCCGATTCGATCTAGTTGCAAGGTCAACTTCTGACCCCTTTTTATAGTGGCGTTATAATCATCTACTCCGCGCTTCATGGCTGACTTAAAAATAGAATCTATCTTTTTTAACTGTGTGGGACTTTCAGAACGCATGTCTACTTCTATCCAGGATTCAAAAGGAATGGAGTTAACTGATGTGCCTCCGCCTGTTCTGCCAATGTTGAAACTGGTTTTTACTCCAGTCGATGTAAAGCTTGCGGCTTCATCCGAAAAATAATTCACTGCTTTTGCCATGGCGTGATGTGGGTTGGCTAAGCCGAAGGCATCCCACGAATGGCCACCGGGCCCGAGTAGGGTAGCTCTATAGCGAACCGAACCCAAACCTCCATTCACAATTTGACTAATCTCTATGCCATCAATGGCAATCCATGAATCAATTTTTAAATTACTTTTTTCAACAATATACTTTACGCCCCGCAGATCACCCAACCCTTCTTCGCCAACGGTTCCAACAAAGAGTACGTCATCGGTTGTTTCAATGTTTACTTTCTCCAACACTTTCAACACGGTAAGCATCGCTATCAATCCACGTGTGTCATCGGCAATCCCAGGCGCAAAAAGTGTGTCGCCTTTTATTTTTACGTTCACATCCGTTCCCTCAGGGAAAACAGTATCGAGGTGGGCATCCACCACCACTGTTCTCGTTCCTTTTTTTCCTTTGCGCAAGGCCAATACATTGCCCATGGAGTCAATCCAAATTTTATCCGGACCAGCAGCTTCTAACATCTTCTTAAAATAAGTGGCCCGCACCGACTCTTTAAAGGGTGGCGCTGGCACTTCCGTGAGCTCAATATGTTCTTTGCGTGTAGTGGGTTCTAGCTTGTCGATAGCAATAAAAGCCTCCTGCACGAGTTTGTTTTTAACTAATGATTGAGCTTGTTGTGTATACGGGCTCGTGTTTGGTTGTTCTTTTTTTTGTGCGATGGAGTTACCCGTATAAACTAAGAGAATGCTTAATACAGCGAAATGATAGGTGAAAGGCTTTTCCATATAGAAAGAAACGATGTGTAATTGTTCATCAATACTAGTAAAAAGTAATGAGAGAGGATTTTATCGAGATAATAAATCTTGGTTTAGAAGCTGGTGGTTCACAAGCCTGAATACGGGGAGCGGGATGAATACATAGAAATGGTATTAATCCTTTACAAACCAATACCTTTGCACAATAATAATAAACTATGACCATTAGCGTTTGGCAGGTGATTCGGGATGATTCCAAAAGAACCTTTGAAGTGTGTGGCAAAACAAATAACGACAATGCCTTTACCAATCGCACCCATGCCATGCAAAAGGCCGGTATGAATGTGAGTTGCATGACCCCACCGGTTACCAATAAAACCGCTAACAAAGACCTAATCAAAATTGTGGGCTACACCCCGGAAGTAGGTTTGCATGATCGGCTCTCTAAAGAATTTATGAAAATAACCTTACGGGGATCGGAAGGCCTTAGTGAATATGATGATTGATTATAACAAGTAACAGACTAAATACCATGTGGGTTTATATAATCGCGGGTTTTATTGTTCTATGTGTAATTGCTTTTATTGTTATGGCTGTCATCTTTTACAAAGCCATGAAAGTAAATCAACGCGATGAGAAAGCGCAAAGAAGAAGCAACAGATCTTAGAAATAAGCCTGAAGATTATTTGGTTTATGGCAACCCTGTCTCAAAATAACTTTTCCCCACCAACAAGTCTTTTTCTATCGTTGATCCTTCACTCGAAAAGAAGACACCGGGTTGCAGCGAGGAGCGAAGTGTCCAGGTAGTTCCGGTTTTCCAACCTTCAATCGTGCATAGTGTGCCTCCTGAACCAACAATATCAATAACGGCATCCGCTTGTATAGACGCGTTGAATTCATCAGCGAACTTAGTTAGTCTCTTGTTTGCAAACTGACTAAGATAGCTTTCAACTTTTGAACGATCTGCGGAAGCACCTTGAATCTGCCACAGGGTATCCCGTTTTTGAAGCACGTAACCTGAGTCGGAAGGATATTTAAACGAGACACCTTGAATCAAATCTTTTGGTACTTTAAGAAATGATTTATCACGCAAATCAGTCAGACTTCTATTGACAGATGAAGATAAAAACCCGGGGACGGAATATACTTCATCTTCGTCTGAAAGGCGAACATACGTATACCCATTGCCGCCATTCAGACTGTTGTTACTCTGATTAAATCCTGATTTACCAACCACCATGCTGGTCTTCAAATCCCCATCCTCATACATCGAGACATAGGTTCCGGTTTCTCCCACCTGGAATGTTTGCCACTTTTCTTTTTTTCGACTCACCATCCGCTCAGGCTTAATCGAGCAAAGTGTTTGAAGAATATCTTTTAAGGCATTTATATCAACATTGTATTTTTTGCTTTTTTGTTCTACTGTCCATGTTTTGCCACTCTTCATCAGTTTAATAAGTTGATCTTGTTGATTGGCCGGGCTTATTCTGATTTCAGTAATGGTTGCCGAGTCAAGGGAAACTAAATCTTTTCGAATTGTTGATTCTAAACCGGGTGATCGGAATAGTCTACTCGCTATAAATACACCTACCAATACAACCAGAACAAGAATTAGTACTTTATTATTAATCTTTTTCATAGTTCAAACTCATTCTCTTTAACCGTTGTATGCGATTGTACTGAAACCGCACTAAACCATAAATAATTACCAGCAGCAGGGGTAACGCAAAGTTTGCGTACTTAATAATAGTTTTTGTACTATCTTCTAGCTCATCAATAGGTCTTGATGTAACCCCTTTTGTTCGCAGCGCAATCAAGCCGGTGTCATCCGAAAGCCAGTCAATGGTATTAGATAGCAAACTAACGTTGTCTGGCTGCAGTCTTCTTGGTTGTTGCCCAGCGCCATTAACTACAAAATCACCATCTGCAATTACTACAAGCTTGGATGGTAATGATGATCCAAATTTACCTTCCAGTGCTGCTCCCATAATGATTCCACTTAAAGGTAGGTCTGCTTCCGTCCATTGCTTTTGGACATTAAAATACTGTGGTGCTGCAAAAGAATTAGACTTGTCGGATGTAAACAACAAGGGATAAAATCGTTTTGATGTATCGCCCACAAACTTGATCGAGCTGGCAAATTCAAACAGTACATTTTCCAGGCCTTTGGTGACGGGGTGATCTGCAAACTTTCCAACCAGCGGTAAATAGGGAAAGCCTACCTGCGATTGCATAGTAAAGAATCCTTGCTGCTGTTGGAGCGTGACAGAACCACATTTAGCATCCACAACAAAATCTGGTTCTACTAAAATCCCTTTTCCTTGCAGCCAATTTTCAAGGCCTGTATTTTGCACATAGCCTGAGGCATTTTGTAAGTCTCCATTTACGCGATTGATTGCAATGGCAATATTACCACCACGTGCTAAAAATCCATCTAACTTTTGCAATTCCGAAGTGCTCAAACTATCCGTTGGACGAACAATCATCAGGGTTTTTATAGAGGTTGGAATATGGGTGGTATCACTGAGGGTGATGGGTTGGATGTTGTAAAGAATTTTAAGTTGTTCGCTAAGTTGATTCATTTCATTGAGACCTGGTTCCCCATGTCCTTGCAGAAAGCCAAGTGTGGTCTTTTCTGTTACAGAAATCTTCTTAATAGCCGTTGACAAAGCGTACTCCATGGCTGCACCGGGCTGGAGGAACGGAATAACTTCTTGTTTGTCGTTTAATGAAATCAAAGCGCCAAGAAATGCTTTTTGCTGTTTTACCTGATCTTTTTCGCGCACGTTTATTAGTACAGGTTGAATGCCATGCTGCGCGGCTTCGCGTTCATTCGATTCCTTTTCATTGGGATTAATGAATTCGTATTGAAGCATGCCGTCTGCCTGGTTGGCATACTCAATAAGTAGTTCCTGAAAATCTTTGCGTGTTTTAATAATGTTAGGGGGAAGATCTTCAGAGAAGTAAGCTTTCACCGTAACAGGTTCTTCCAGGTCATTTAAAATATCTTCCGTGGCCTCACTGAGCGTATATTGTTTTCCTTCCGTAACATCAAGCCGGATATGAAACTCGTTGGCGAGTAGATTGATGACCAGAATTAAGACAACAATTAAAAACGTTGAAACATAAACTTTTTTCATACTAGCTAATGTTGCGTTTTGTTAACGATAATTCAGATAGGAAAAGTCCTATCAAGATTATAGATAAGAAATAAATCAGATCACGTGTGTCGATTACTCCACGAGAAATACTTTCGAAATGATCGGATAAACTGAGGGTACTTAAAAGCTGCCCTGCAAAGCCTGTGTTATTATTGGCCAATACTCCGAAGATCAGGTGAAAGAAAAGTCCAATCAGCATGGCTAGTAAAAATGCTACAATTTGATTGCTGGTGATGCTGCTAGCGTAAAGCCCGATGCTTATATAGGCGGCACTCATCAGCAGCAGACCGAGGTATCCACTAAATATTTCACCGTAATCGATGTTGCCAATATTGGCAAGCGTTACAACATAAGGAAGTGTAAATGCCAATGCGATGGCAACCAGAAGTAGGGTAGATAAGAATTTACCAATTACAACTTCACGATCAGTTACTGCTTTCGTTAGCAATAGTTCGATGGTTCCTGTTTTCTTTTCCTCTGCCAATAAGCGCATAGTAAGGGCTGGAATGAAAAAGAATAACGTCCAGAAAGCAATGTTGAAAAATGATTGCAAACTCGCCTGGCCAACAAAAAAAATATCTGACCCGAAAAGCCATGTAAAGAAACCACTGAATCCTAAAAATAGGATTAGAAGAATGTAGGCAATAAGTGAATCAAAAAAAGAACCCAGTTCTCGTTTTGCGATTACCCAAATGGCATGCATCTCAGTTAACGGTTAAATTTCTGAAAATATCTTCAAGGCGGGTTTCGATAGGAGTTAATTCACTCAGTACCCATTTCTTTTCAACACATAAGTTGAATATGTCTCGTTTAGAAGAGACGCCACTGCGAGAATGAACTTCAAAACGGTTTAGATTCTTATCGACTAACTCAATAAGATCGGTATTCTTTAACCGATTTAATTCGCGTTGAATGTCCTCTACTGATCCATCCTCAATACGAACCTTCAAAATCTCCTTACCTTCTGCCTGCTTTCGTAAGTTCTCAGCGGTGCCATCGGCAACAATTTTTCCTTTGTTAATAATAAGAATGCGATCGCAGGTAGCTTCTACTTCCGGTAGGATATGGGTACTTAAAATTACGGTCTTCTCTTTGCCTAATTCTCTGATCAATTTTCTGATTTCAACAATTTGATTTGGATCGAGACCAGTGGTTGGCTCATCCAGAATCAAAATTTCCGGATCGTGGATCATGGCCTGAGCTAATCCTACGCGTTGCCGAAATCCTTTTGACAGTTCACCAATTTTTTTATGCTTCTCAGCATTGAGGCCGCATACTTTAATCATCTCTTTTATACGGCTTTCTACGTTGCTTTTTTCTACTCCTTGAAGGGTTGCGCAAAAGCGCAAGTAATCCATCACAGGCATATCGAGATAAAGCGGATTATTTTCAGGCAGATAGCCAATGTGTTTTTTGATTTCGTCACCATGAGTAGAAACAGATTGATCACCAATAATCACATTGCCCACGCCAATGCCAATGTAACCAGTTATCATTTTCATGGTAGTACTTTTTCCCGCGCCATTTGGGCCTAAAAAACCAAGAATTTCTCCCGTTTTTACTTCGAAAGAAATATCATCCACGGCTCTTTGTGGACCATACTGCTTCGAAAGATTTTCGATTCGGATATCCATGTATCAACTAAATTTTTGAATTTCAGACAATTATAATTTGTCTTATGTAACCAAAGGATTCTTCGGTTACTTGGTGCTGCAAAAATAAAATTTTTACAAAAAAAAGAAAGTGAAAAAATACTTTACTTTTTTAATGCAGGATCAGATGTTCAAACATCTCTTGGATAAAGAAAAGAGTCCAACGGCAAGAAGAATGTGTGGGAATAAAATAATGCAATTCTTCATGGTGGTTAAAGAACAAGAAGTAATGAAAATGGTTTTCAAACTTGTGCCTTCAGAATTTCGCCTGTGATTACTGGTGCTTTCCAAATACGCGATAAGCCAAGTAGCCCATTCCAGTAAACAGGGTACCCAAAAATCCTAGAAGAACGGATACAAACCACTTCTCCCAAAAGCTATCAATCAATATTTCCTTTGGATTATCAGGATCAACAAGTACATCAACCAGCTCGTCAAGTTCATAATCCTGACTGGAGGAACTTGTTGTGCTTTTATGCGTGTAGGTCTTACTTTGAAACTCATATTCGAAAGTAGGGGTGTACATCGTTGTTGATCCACCATCGTCATTTCTGCTTTCATAACTATTGTAGTCAATCACTTTACCTTTCACGGTAATGGCGCGTTCCGAAAATTTATAATTCGAAACGATAAAGTAGGCCGCAATAGCCAGCATGATAACACCAAGGCCCATGAATATGCCACCCACCAAGCGACCAATATTAACACTTGGTTTTTGGTGCATTTCATCCTGCATGGATTTAAACTCCTTCTCCAGTTCGGATTCGGTTTCCTCTTCTAACTTCTCTGCCAGAATAAGTGCTTGCTCAGAAGTAATATCCAGAGTCTCTTGTAAGTAGCGCACAGCATCCAATTGGTTACCCATTTCAATAAGCTCGATGGCATGTTCTTTTTGTTCAGGAGTCATAAAAAATGGAACAAATGAGAAGGGTGTTAAAGAGGTTGTTTACAGTCCTTAAAGTTGCTTTTTGAAATACTTCGATTTACATCAGTGTTAAGATCGTAGCGGCAACCAACAACATCACAAGATGATAGCCTGTGTTGATAGCAAACAATTTCCATGATTTATTCTCCCATGTTACAGTTCCTATATCAACAGGAAGATAGAACCCCAGCCAAGTGAATATAGTAGCGTTCATAATGTTTGCCACTGTACCCATCTCATTGCTACCGGGCACAAAACTCCAGGCGGCCATGTTGTGTGCAAAAACATAAGCAAGAAAAAAATTACCAATAACCATGAAAACCATGCCTTTTGCCATCGCACCGGCTGGGGGTTTAATGGAGGTGTCAAAGCCCATTTCTTTTGCCCACGCCTTACCAAAGAGTGGCGTATACCAAAGAAATCCGAGTACAAAATTTGCGACTACAGCCACCAGGACGGCCATCATGTTAATGTGAATTGCTTCCATATTTATTTGATTTAAGGGTTGGGTTTAGGCTTAGAGTAGATAAATATACTAAAAGACGGAAATCAATCCCCTATAAAAACTCTTACCCTGAAGCTATTTGCAAATTGCATCAAAGATTTTCTGTTCAACTACGATCATATACCGGGTGGCAGCAATGGTTAAATCTTTACAGGCTAACTCTTTCTTACCCATGCGGTGATAGGTAAGAGCTCGATTGTAAAAGGCTAATCCATATTCGGGATAGTAGGTGATAGCAACCGTGTAATCCTCAATAGCGTCAGAGAGCTGATTGAGTTTTACAGAAGCATTTCCATGATTCAGCCAGCCTTTTTCGTAATCAGGTTTTAATTCAAGTACTATTTTATAATCAGCAAGGGCGCCTTTAACATCGTTGCTTTGCTCTTTTACAATTCCACGGTTCAACCAATGATCTACTTCTGTGGGATCTAATCGAATCGCCTCTGAATAATCTGCTAATGCTCCGGCAAGGTTTCCGGTTTTCATGCGAAGGGATCCGCGCTCAGCGTATGAGTAGGGTAGTGGATTGCTTTCGATTGCCTCGGTAAGAAGTTTCTCTTTCTCACTTGAATTGTCACTGTAAGAAGTTAAGACCGCCAGATTATGTTTCGCCAAACTACTTTCCGCATTGAGCGTTAATGTTTGTTGGAAATCAGATTTTGCGGCTGCGGAATCACCTGCTAAAAGTTTAGCCAGGCCACGATTCAGATAGAAGTCGGCATTGCTTGGATTTAACTTAATAGCGGAGTCAAAATGCTCATTTGCTATTTTATAGTTAGTAAGCTTTGTTTCAATTAACCCTAAGTAATTGAGGAAAGTAGGGGTAAGGTTATCTTGTGCAGTAAACGCTTTAGTAACACCACCACCACTATGATCCGATTGAAAATAAACGGTATTGGTTTCGCCACCAGGCATGGTTAGCAATTTTTGAAAGTCTTCCTTGGCAACAGCCCACTGCCCATAATTGTAGCGCCCAACTGCGCGACTGAAGAGTGCTTCTTTGTCTTCAGGCTTTGCATCTAAGTAGATATTGTAATCCGTAAGGGCTCCTTGTTTGTCGCCCATACTTTCCCTGACAAGCGCCCGGGAATAATAGGCATCCATATAATAAGGGCTTAGGCGAAGACATTCATTGAAATGAGCGAGCGCAGTTTTGTAGGACTTACTTTTTAAAGCATCTTCACCTTTTTCAAAATAGTAGACAGCCGAACGACTTTTGACTTCTTGCTGACTATAGGCCTGCATATAGACACTACATACCAACCCAATAGAAGTATAGATCTTAGCCCAAGACATCCTTAAAATTGGGAATAAATTGTATCAATTGCCACACTCAATAATTATGAAGAAGAAATCGAGCGTATCTTAAACTTATTCCTCAAAACCATGTTTTAAGGATATGGAAAAGACTAAAAAATCCAAATCCACTAGCAAGACAACCTCTGCTACTAAAATCAAAGCAACTTATCGTGAGTATCTGCTCACAGAAGGCAAACAACCCGCATCGGTTTTCAAGTTCTGCAAAGATTATGGTTATAAGGAGACTGAGTTCTATCAATTCTTTGGATCGTTTGAAGCCATTGAGAAATCAATCTGGCAAGAATTTATTGATGATACCCGCACGCGCATGGAGGCAGATTCGAACTATCAGGCTTTCACTACACGTGAAAAGATTTTGACCTTCTATTTTATGTTGGCCGAATCGTTGAAGGCGGACAGGAGTTTTGTGCTATTTCAACTGAAGAGTTGGAAAAATCCTTCTGTCGTACCTTCGTTTCTAAAGGGATTCAAAACTTCGTTTGAAGAATGGCTTAACTCGGTACTCAATGAAGGAAAAGGAACTGGAGAAATCGCCAAGCGCCCATTCCTCGATCAACGTTATGATATGCTCTTTTGGTTACACCTAATGTTCATCCTTCAGTTCTGGAGCCACGATGAGAGTGCTAATTTTGAAAAGACTGATGCCGCGATTGAAAAGTCGGTTAACCTCGCATTTGATTTGATTGGCAAAGGAGTACTCGATAATGCCATCGACTTCGGCAAGTTTCTTTATCAAAATTCTAAAAACTGATTTCGGTTCCTCCATGGCAATTCTTAACGAGCAAAAGAGTATTCCGGTTGGTAAAGTGCAGCGGGCCACTAAGTTCATTTCTACCGGAGCAAAAATTGGTACCAATTATTTAAAGCACTACAGCAAGAAACTTGTAAATCCAGAACTCTCAAAAGATGAGTTGCATCACGATAATGCAACGGATATCTACAATTCACTTAGCCAGTTAAAAGGGAGTGCATTAAAAGTGGCACAGATGTTAAGCATGGATAAAAACTTGCTACCATCAGCCTATCAGCAGCAGTTTGCCATGGCACAGTACAGTGCCCCACCACTTTCATATCCTTTGGTGGTGCGAACCTTCGAGCGGTCGCTAAAGAAAAAACCAACTGAGATTTTTGATACGTTTTCTCCGGCAGCCAGTAACGCTGCCTCTATCGGGCAAGTACATCAGGCTATATTAAAAGGAAAGAAACTTGCAGTTAAGATTCAATATCCAGGCGTAGCCGATAGTGTAAAGAGTGATTTGGCGATGGTGAAGCCAATAGCACTGCGCATGTTCAAACTCAATCAGGCCGAATACGATGAATTTATTGGTGAAGTCGAAACTCGATTGTTGGAAGAAGCGGATTATCATTTAGAGTTGAAGCGATCTATCGAGCTGTCGAAGCAATGTAAACACATACCCAATCTCATTTTCCCGGATTATTATCCATCGCTTTCCGCGGATCGGATTTTGACCATGGATTGGATTGAAGGGAAACCGCTCGGGGAGATCTTTAAGAATGCTACATTAACACAACAGGAACGAAATCAATTAGGTCAGGCACTTTGGGATTTTTATCATTACCAGATTCATTCACTACGTGCTTTGCATGCTGATCCTCACCCTGGTAACTTTATTATTACTCCGGAAACAAAACTTGGAGTCATTGATTTTGGGTGTGTAAAGGAAATTCCTAAAGAATTCTATAGGAGTTACTTCCAGTTATTGGATAAAGATATCCTTAATGATAAAGCAAGGCTGGACAAAGTCTTTCATGAGCTTCGCTTTATCTATCCCGAAGATACAGCAAAAGACAAAGCGTTTTTTAAAGAAGTATTTACCCAATTAGTAGAACTACTTGGCAGGCCTTTTCGAACTCCAAAGTTTGATTTTGCAGAGAAGAGCTATTTTACTTCCCTGTATCAGTTTGGGGAGGAGATAGGTAATATGAAGGCTTTCCGGGAGTCAAAGAAGGCGAGGGGAGTGAAGGATGCGCTGTATATCAATCGCACCTACTATGGGCTTTACAACTTGCTTCATGAGCTAAAGGCTGAAGTTGAGACAACTTCTTTTGTTGACTTTAAACCTTAAAAAGAGGGTTATGACAAATTAAATTCTTAATATTAGATAATATAAATTACCTATATTTGTATTATCTAAGTTTAGGTAATGAAGAACCCTTTCAAATACGGAGAACTTTCTACAGGCGAGAACTTCTGCAACCGGAAGCAGGAAATCAAGCGGCTGCAAAGTGCCTTTCGGGATGGTCAAAGTATAGTCATTATCTCACCGCGCAGGTGGGGTAAAAGTTCGCTGGTCAATCGATCTGTGGATACGTTTAAAGGAAAATTGATCTGCATTCAAATTGATTGTTTTGGAATAAGTTCTTCGCGTGAATTTTATGCTGCGTTTCTAAAAGCCACCCTTCAGCAAACCAATTCAAAGCTTCAACAGGTTGTGGATACGGTTGCGAAGTCATTGAAATCATTAATTCCTTATGTGAAATATGGAGTCAGCGAGAATGACGAAATTCAGATCTCGCTGAATCTACCCAATAAAAAGTATGATGTAGAGGATATCCTGGAGCTGCCTCAGCGCATTGCGGTGGATAGAAAGGCAAGGCTTGTTTTCTGTATTGATGAATTCCAGAAAATTGCCGAGTGGCCCGATGGCAAAGTAGTACTTGAGAAACTCCGTTCATATTGGCAAAATCACAATCAGGTGTCGTATTGTCTTTACGGAAGCAAACGCCACTTAATGTCTACTCTGTTTGCTCATTCCTCTCAGCCTTTTTACCGATTTGGAGAAATTTTATTTCTAAGTAAGATAGAAGTATCGGAGTGGGCATCATTCTTAACCAAAGAATTTGAACAGACTGGAAAGGTAATTTCTCCTGAAACATCACGCAGATTGGCTGAACGGGTTGATTCACATTCGTATTTTGTTCAATACCTCGCCCGCATTTGCTGGAATAATTCTGACAAGAAAGTGACGGAAGAGATCCTGAATGCCTCTTTCAATGAACTCCTGAATGATCACCTTTCGCTATTTCAAAATCAAACGCGCAGCCTAACAAAATATCAGGTTAATTATTTAAAGGCTGTTAGTGCCGGAGAGACTCAACTTACTTCGCAAAGAGTATTGAACCAGTTTGATTTGGGTAGTCCGGGTAACATAAAGAGAAACCAACTTGTATTTGAGGATTTAGAAATTCTTGACTATGCTACAGGTGCTCCTAAATTTTGTGACCCTTACTTCAAACCGCTGTTTGATAGGATCTTTAAAGACCCCAACTTACATGAACATTTCTGATGTTTGAGTTTGAAAAATCATTCATAACCAATAACTTAGTGCTCTGTAGTTCATTTTTTAAACTAACTAATATTTTTTATGAGGGCAATATGGAAAGGACACATCCAGTTCTCGTTGGTCACCATTCCCGTAAGGATATATAATGCCATTGATACGGGGCAATCCATCAGCTTTAATCTCCTAACACGCGAAGGTCATAACCCGGTTAGCTACGAGAAGAAAGACAAAGTTACCGGGCAACCTTTAAAGGCTGAAGATATAGTCAAAGGCTATCAATATGAGCCGGGTCAATATGTGATTGTTGAGCAGGATGATTTGAATAAAGTAAAACTTAAAAGTGAGAAGGTTATAGAGATAGAAGGTTTTGTGACCTCAACAGAAGTGCATCATACCCTTTTTGAAACGCCTTACTTTATTGGTCCCGATGGTGACATTGCGGCAAAGACCTATGGCTTACTTTGTCAAACATTGAAAGATAGCGGCAAGGTTGGCGTAGGAAAAGTAGTACTTCGTGATCGGGAAACCCCCGTATTAATCTCTCCCATGGAAGGTGGAATTTTGATGTATCGACTTCGATATCCCAGTGAAATCAGGAAGATGAATGAAGTGCCACAACTCATTGATGTAAAAACGGATAAGGAGCAATTGAAGATGGCCAAAACGCTGGTCGATTCAATGACAACCAAGTTTTCTAAAATTGAAATGAAGGATCGTTATTACGATGCACTCAAAGCAATCATTGATGCCAAGATTGAAGGCAAAGAAATTGTGATGATGACCGAAGAAGTACCTGAAGTGGTTGATATCATGACAGCGCTAAAAGCAAGTATTGATGCAGCGAAGAAGAAGCCGATGGAGAAGGCAAAAGGCAAGTCGGCTAAAATTGAAAAAGAGACTACCAAGAAAACGGCTCGTAGAAAAGTAGGGTAGAGTTCACGAGTCATTACTAAAAAGAGATTTTCCTTACCTTTGGGCGATGGGCAAGGTCATTCAATTTCCTACACCAAATCCTGAGAAGTTCGGATTTAAGCCGGTTCGCAAGAAGAAGGGCGAACGGCCCAAGCATGGACAGTTGAATTTGTTTACCGGTGGCAAAGTAGTAAACCTCAACAAGCTTTCAGTTTTCGAAGAGGCGCTGTTGCTAGATGAGCATGGAGATAGCAGAGCAGCCGATCAATATTTAAAAGCCATTAAAGAAGGAGATGCTGTAGCCGATGCATATTGTAACCTTGGCATCCTCGAGTCCGAACGGAAGAATTACAGCAAAGCCATAAATTGTTTTACTAAAAGTCTAAAAGAAGACCCGCGCCACTTCGAAAGTCATTACAACCTGGCAAACGTATATGCCGAAATAGGCAATCTCCCGTTAGCAAAGGTTCACTACCAGATTTCCATTGAGATTGAGCCTTCGTTTCCCAATGGTTACTTCAACCTTGGGTTGGCCCTTGCCATGAACAAAGAACTTGAAGAGGCAATCCAAGCTTTAACAAGCTATCGCGAGTTGGTGGCCAATGAAGAATGTAATCAGGTAGATGAATTAATTGCGAGCCTCTCACAATCCCTTCCATAGATCAAAGCATTGCAACGGTAACAAAGAACAAGATAGCCCGATACACCTCCAGCGCGATCTTCAAAAATAGAATCAGGATAACTGATTTCAGGATTAGACGCCACCCATGTTCTTTATAGAATTTACTACCTGATCGTAATACAAAATACAGATTGGTTGAAATGAAAATGGTGGTAAGTACCGCCTCACTGAGATAACCTCCAAGACCAAATACGCGAACAATAATGGTTAAAAGAATCGCGTTGACGAACAGGTTGAAACTGGCCAATTCCACAGCATAGGTAACATGATCCGCAAAGTATTTATTCTTTTTCCAATACAGTAGATTTAGTGGGAGTGAGCTGACAATTACAAAAACCATTACCATCAATTTGGCAAGGCCGGTTGTTTTTAAATTGTACATTAACGTAAAAGAATCTAACGTGAGGTGTAGGTTCACGATCTTATGAGCGATAATGGATTGATAGAACCAACTGAATGGCGAAAGCAGTTGAGTATTCAGTGACGCATTGAAAAGCTGTATAAAAGGAAAGAAAAAATAAAACAAATTAAGGACAAAGAAAACTGCATTGGGTGTGATATGATTCACTCGTTTCCCGTTCACAAAATCCCTAGCAAGAGACCCTGGATCTTTAATAATGAGCCAAAGCGAACGAATCAACCTGCTATCGGTAAATGTAATGGTGAGCAGAACCTGATTAAAGATAGTTTTGAAAGAACGTTCCTTGGCAGTAAGAACTTTTTCGCCACACTGGTTACAATAGGTTCCGGTAAAAACATGCTGGCAACTTTTACAGGTGTGGGTACTCTCACTCATTTGAGGTGGCAAAATTAACGCTTTAATTCCTTAAGTACTTTCTTGCCGCGCGAAACAAAGCCGGCACTTCCATACGGCATTTGATCTTCAATCATGGGTATGATTTCATTTTTAAGTTCAGGATTTTCGTTGGCAAGGTTTGCAAGAACCGTCATAGCGAAAACCCTGATGGCTATGGGTTCTTTAGTATCTCCTAAAAACTGAAAACATAAGTCGGCAGTTTTTCCTTGCAGGGACTTTGGGATAGGAATGAATTGCAGTAATCGTAAGATGTTTCTTTTAACAGCATCGTGTTCACCCGCCTTGGCTAAAAATGCTATTAGTTTTTTAAGATGTGGTTTAACCAATGCTGGATGTAGTTCGGTGCAATTACTTAAAGGCCAGGCTGAGCGCTGGGTTACCTGATATGGTCCGTTAAGAAACACGTCAACTAATTCACCAAATCTTTCAGGGCTTGAACCAACATATTGAACGATCTTCAGCATTTGCCGCCTGCTATGTTCTTGCATGACTTCTTTTAGCAAATTCATAATCAATTAGTTAGATGATTTAATAAACTATAACTATCTGAATATTAGGATAATTAACATCACTTACATTATCTTTATATTTAATACGAAAGATGGATATGCTATTATTTTTTGCTATCACCGCTACGGCATTTTTTCAACTAGGCTTGTGCTTTTTCTGCTATCATGTAAAGCAATCGCGCACGGCTTAAAGTTGTTGACCGTTTCAGTGAATTACAAAATGTTCTATTATTTATCAGCCTGATTCTTTAGGGTGAAATGCTTGTGCTAAATTGCAGACTAATTTTCATTCTTCGTGAATTACTTGTCTGCAGAATCACTCGCTAAATCATTCAATGATCGTTGGCTGTTTAAAGATATTACCTTAGGCATCTCTCAAGGTGATAAGATGGCGCTCGTGGGCGAGAATGGTACTGGAAAATCCACCCTGCTTAAAATTCTCACGGGCCAGTTAGCTGCCGATCAAGGGGTAATCAGTATTCGGGAAGGGATAAAGCTTGGGTATCTTACTCAACAGCCCAATGTGGCTGGTTATCTTTCAGTAACTGAAATCATTTTCGATAAGAATAATAAAGTTGCTTCTGTTGTAAAGGAGTATGAAGAATGTATTCATGATGCAAATACTTCTCCGGAGCGCATGCAAAGTGTGCTCGAATTGATGGAGGAATATAACGCCTGGGACTACGATGCCAAGGTTCAGATGATTACCAGTAAATTAGGCATCATAGATTTAGATCAAAAGTTCGATGAGCTTTCTGGAGGTCAACGAAAGCGAGTATTCTTAGCCCAAATGTTATTGGCCGAGCCCGATCTCATTATAATGGATGAACCGACCAACCATTTAGACTTAGAGGCTATTGAATGGCTTGAGTCTTATCTGGCAGGTCAGCAGATTACTTTGTTGATGGTTACTCACGATCGATACTTTCTGGACAATGTGGCAAATGAGATTCTGGAACTTGACCGGGGTAAACTTTATAGGTATAAAGGCAATTATGCGTACTTTTTAGAGAAGAAGTCAGACCGGGAAGAAATGCTCAAAACGGAAGTTTCGAAGGCCCGAAACCTGTTAAAGAAGGAACTTGAGTGGATGCGTAAACAACCAAGGGCTAGAGGAACAAAGGCCAAATATCGTGTCGATGCCTATTACGATTTAAAAGAAAAGGCCTCTATAAACCTGAAGAAAGACAGGCTGGAATTAGATGTGCAAGAAGCACGACAAGGAGGGAAAGTTCTTGAACTTCATAACGTATCAAAAGGTTATGGAGCCGCTAAAATGGTTGATAATTTCTCCTACATTTTCAAGAAGAAAGATCGCATTGGTATAGTAGGCAAAAATGGAGTTGGTAAATCTACTTTTCTCGATTTACTCACGGGCGCATCCAAACCCGATTCAGGTGAATTGATACCTGGAGTAACCACTAAGATCGGATACTTTACACAAGAAGTAGAAGATCTCAATCCGGCCCACCGGGTTATTGAAGAAGTAAAAGAGATTGCTGAGTACATCACGCTTGCAGATGGCACTCAACTTTCGGCATCTAAATTCTTAGATACATTTTTATTCCCACCAGAGAAACAATATAACATCATTGAAAAATTAAGCGGTGGCGAAAAAAAACGCCTTCAACTTTTAAAAGTGCTGGTGCGAAATCCAAACTTTTTAGTGTTGGATGAACCGACCAATGATTTTGATATCGATACATTAAACGTGTTGGAAGATTTTCTTGAGAAGTTTAATGGCTGTCTGGTCCTGGTATCGCACGATCGTTACTTCATGGATCACCTTGTGGAAGAGCTGTTTATTTTCGAAGGTGACGGAGTGATTCGACCTTTTAATGGAAACTACTCTGATTATCGTACATGGCTGGAAGAAAAGGAAGATATAGTTGAAAGTAAGCCTGAGACTATCCTAACAAAGGAAGTTAAGGAATCAGGTAAGAAGCTCTCATTCAAAGAAAAACAAGAGTTTGAGAGTTTGCAGGGAGAGATTCAGTCTCTTGAAAAGAAGAAAACTGAACTTAGTGAGACACTTAACAGTGGAATAACTGACCATATAAAATTGCAGGAAATTGCTGCGCAAATTCAACAGCTAAATGATCAGATTGAGAGCAAAACCTTTCGATGGTTAGAACTATCAGAAGTCAACTAAATCAGTACGTACAATCGTTAGTGGACACTGAAAATTCTTTCGATAAAATCGATTTTTTAGCCGTATCTTTGTAGCAATAATCAAGTGAACAAAGTGAATCATACTCAGGCCATTGTTATCTATCAGCCACTGCTACATCAAATAGCGTATAATATCCTGCGTTGTAAGGCCGATGCAGAAGATATTGTGCAGGATACCTTTGTGAAATGGCTGAGTATTGATCATCAGAAAATCGAAAACACAAAGGCATATTTGATCAAGGCCGTTACCAACAATTGTCTTAATCATCTCCAGGCATTAAAGAGAAAGAAAGAGGAATATTGGGACTCCATTCAGTTATCGGAATTGGTTGTAAAGTTTAAAGAATCCGATTTTGCTCATATTGACTTTGAAAAGGAGCTTTCTGCCGCGTTTAAGATCATTCTGGCCAAATTAGAACCCCTGGAACGTGCTGCTTACCTGCTAAAAGAGGTGTTTGACTTTGATTATGAGGCCATTCAAAAAGTTCTTGATAAAAAGGCTGATCACTGCCGCCAGCTTTTTAGTCGCGCCCGTAAGAAGTTAAATGAGGAAAGCGATAAGATTAAAATAAGCCTTCCAGATACCTCTCAGCTCTTTGAAAGCTTCAAAAATGCCTGTTATTTAGACAATGCTGCTGATTTTGTCCAGCATTTGAAGTCTGATATCGCGGGAGCCCTTCAAAAGAAAAAATAATTACCCGATTTTGTCACACAATCACAAGTTTGTGGTCTTACAATTAGGAGCCTCAAATTGGGGCATTATTAATTTAACCTACCTACCTCTATGAAGGAGATTTTGATTTTTTTTGTTGCTCATTGGTACCTTTCCTTGTTTTTCCAAACGTTTTTTCTGCATCGCTATGCAGCTCATAAAGCGTTCACAATGAATAAGTTTACTGAGAAAGTGGTGTATGTTCTTACCTGGATTTTTCAAGGTTCGAATTACCTGAGCCCCTATGGATATGGAGTTATGCACCGAATGCATCACGCTTTCGCGGATACTGAAAATGACCCGCATTCACCTAAATATGATGAGACAATTTGGAATATGATGTGGAAGACAAAAACGATCTATTCTGATATTGCAAACAAAAAGATTACAGTTGAAAAGCGTTTCACAGAGGGTGTTCCTGATTGGATAGCCTTTGATAAGTTCGCAAGATCTTGGCCTTCAAGGCTTTTCTGGGGCATTCTATATGTTGCCTTTTACGTTCAATTTGCAACCTTTTGGTGGTTGTGGTTGCTATTGCCAATCCACTTCCTGATGAGCCCTATCCATGGAGCAATCATTAATTGGTTCGCGCATAAATATGGCTATAGAAACTTCCCTGTGGGGGATACTTCAAGAAATTTTCTTCCGGTAGATTTCTTAATGATGGGTGAGAGCTATCACAATAATCACCACAAATTTGGTTCACGAGCTAATTTTGGAGGCATTCGCTGGCATGAGCTTGACCCTACTTATGTTGTTATTCTAATACTCGACAAACTACGAGTTATTCGCATAGCACAACAAAAGGAGATAGTTATGGAACGTGTAAAGAAGGCGGCATAAGCTTTATTAGATAATTCAAATTTTAATTGCTAACTTTACGCCTTAAATTTTTATAACAACAAATCACAATGAAAGAAGGAACAGTAAAATTCTTTAACGAAACCAAAGGATTCGGTTTTGTAAAAGAAACATCAACAGGTCAAGAGTATTTCGTACACGTATCTGGTCTTGTTGACCAAGTTCGTGAGAACGATTCAATCACTTTTGAATTGAAGGAAGGGAAAAAAGGTTTGAATGCAGTTAACGTTCGCGTTACTAATTAATATACCTGATTTTTTCAAGGGAAAGCCCTGCAGTTTGCAGGGCTTTTTTTATGCACTCAAAATTTGATGAAACAGTTAATTGTGAGTTTATTTAACTGTCATTGCACAACACCCGTTGCAGTGATCCTAATATCAAATGAATAAGTACTTCTCCATTCTCAATGCACGCACCGCCTACGCCATTGGCATTTCCGTGTTAGTTTCTTATGCTACACTGGCCTTTAACTTTCAATATAATTATGACCTTGCATTAATTAGCATAGCAATCATCTTTCCTTTAGTCTTTACCATTCGAAGCGCATTTAGAAGGCGAGAGAAGGCGTTGGAATATTTAAGCAGGTTTAAAGCAGGTCTTATTACTGTTCGTGATTCGTTTTTGGAAAATAGAAAGCTGGATAACACTAAGAAGGAAGAAGCGAAGCGGGTTATAAAAGAAATCAGTGCCGCTTTGCACCACTATCTGGCCAATAGAACTACCTCGAAAGAAACTGTTCATGAAAAAATTGAAAAGGTGGCTGATTTTATTCAAACTAATAAAGAATTTATAGGCAGTGGAACAGCTTTAAAAATCTTTCGTTTTATGAAAGAGGTTCATTATAGTTCGGAAAATATAATTGCCGTTAATCAACATCGCACGCCCATTGCTATGCGCGCTTATTGCCTTATCTTCATTTATATCTATCCATGCATATACACACCTGCGCTTTATAACAGATTGTATGACGGAATTTCTCTTAATGAATCGTGGATTGTATATTTCCTTTCGGCCATTTCAACTTTTATCTTGATTTCACTTTATAATGTGCAAGATCAAATGGAAAATCCCTTTGATCAAAAGGGCTTGGATGATATTCGATTGGACGATTTTCTGTTAAAGTAAAATTGATTATTTCGTTCGGCATTTATCCACTATCTCCGTTTTAAATCTCCTGTCACTCTTCATAATTTCATAGAATTCATCGATATACTTTACCATTCCGGTAAATTCCCGCGCCTCAAAGTCATTCTCATATCGCAATAAAACAGCCTTAACTTTACTTTCATTTTCAATAAATTCTCTTCTAACGGATTCATAGCCTTCTTCCGATCGGCAAAAGCCACGGAATAATCTTTCTCTAACATTCGCAATACTCAACGATTCGTTAACCACAGCGTAAGGAGCGTCAACAAATCCTGCCATATCAAAGTCATAGGCCAAGGGTATGTATTCTTTCGATTCCTTTATTTGTATCATTTTTGCATTATGTAAAAATGTTGTGCTCCAATCGGTATTCGCAATCATGTATTGAAACAAGTCGTGACGTATAGAGTTATGTTCTTCTAATAATTTTGGATGCAATTTTAAGTCCTCTACAACCTTTCCATCATGTCTCTTTGCTACTAAATCATCGTCTTCAATGAAGAAGCCTGTTATCGTTGATGATTTGTTTTTCTTTCCTGCCTGATCTGTGAATTCGATAGTAAGTAGCCTCGTATTGAATGTGTATTCAGTAATGGGTTCATACAGCTGATAAGCGATATATTCCTTCATAATTAATGCATTGTCTTTCGTTTGCCTGCAAGGCATCACCAACTTTAAACTTTTGTTTCCTTCAAAGACTGTACCTTTAGCATCATCTTTCTTAATCTTTATTTTAAGAGGAGGATAAGAACATTCTTTCCTTCTGAAATTACCACGGGCACGTACAGAAACAGTAATGGAGTCCCAACTATCACCCGATTTAAAATGCATCATCGCAGGGGTATAAATGGTGTCATTTGTAATCGCTTTAACACCTTTTACTGAGATAGTAAGTTTTACTTCTAAGGGATTCTCATCAAGAAAAAGTGTAGTTACTTCATGCTTTTGGCCTTGCAGCAAACAGGGTATTAAGAGGAGAGATAGAGCTAAATACTTTTTCATTGTATCGTTTTATTTATTGAATCGTTCCTAAGGAGAGCTATTACTCGCTCGTCTACACGTTTTGGTCGCAAGGTTGCACCATCTAACATACACCAAACTGTTTTTGCTTTCGCGATTACCTTGCCTGTTTTTGAATTTGTTATTTGTACAAACCGATCAGATCGAGGGCCCGCTGCTGCTTCAACCCACGTAGTTGCTATCAGCGTTTCACCTTTTAAGGCTGGGGTGAGGTAATCGATTTCATGACGAAGTACAACCCACAAAAATTCTTTTTTAATTTCTTCGGTTGCAATAGCATCCCAATGCGCAACCGCTGCATCCTGAACCCATTTAACATACACCACATTGTTAACATGATTCATTGCATCGATGTCATTATCATTTACAGCAATGGATATAGAAAAATCATACTCATTGGGATGCACTTCCATTAAAATAAATTTATTCATAATTGTTGTATGATCCAAGATACATCTTCCTCGATGCAATAATCAAAGAATTTGAAGCCGGTCTAACGGTAAAATAGTTTAACAACTTATTGTATCTTGCGAAAGCAAAGTAGCGTAAGCCTCAATTTTTTAAACTATAATAACAAGAATTTGACTTTCCATGATTTTACCTTCAACCCGCGATTACTGGATGGGTTGGATGCAATGGGCTTTTCGAAGCCCACACCAATACAAGAACAAGCAATTCCGGTAATACTCTCCAAGAAGGATCTGATAGCCTGTGCTCAAACGGGTACGGGTAAAACAGCGGCCTATGTGCTGCCCATACTTAACAATATTGTTGCATCCGAAAAGCGTCATCTGAATACTGTCATCATTGCACCGACTCGTGAGCTGGCGCAACAGATAGATCAGCAAATAGAAGGATTCTCCTATTTTTTGGGTGTGAGCTCGATTGCGATCTATGGGGGTGGAGACGGTGCCACCTGGGATCAGCAAAAAAGAGCGATGGAAGGTGGGGTTGACTTAATTATTGCAACACCGGGGCGCCTAATAGCTCAGATCGCCATGGGAACCATAAAGTTTGATCATGTTGAGCACTTGGTGTTGGATGAGGCCGACCGTATGTTGGATATGGGCTTTTATGAAGATATTCTGAGGATCATCAAAGAACTTCCTGCTTCAAGGCAAACGCTTTTGTTTTCGGCCACTATGCCGCCCAAAATCAGGGCATTAGCCAACCGGATTTTAAGAAATCCCTCTGAGATAAATATAGCCATCTCCAAGCCAGCTGAAGGTATTTTGCAGCAAGCCTACGTGGTGCATAATGAACAAAAGGAAAAGCTAATTGACTTTTTGTTAAAGGAGAAGCAATTCAATAGCGTGTTGATCTTTGCCTCTACCAAAGAAAACGTAAAGAAACTGGATCGTAATCTACAACGGCTGGGATTAAGGGCAAAGGCTATTCATTCAGATCTTGAACAAGTTGAGCGAGAGAATGTGCTTCGTGAGTTCAAGAATAAGAAACTTACTATTTTGATTGGCACTGATGTACTCTCACGCGGAATTGATGTGGAAGGGATAGACCTTGTTATAAATTTTGATGTGCCACCGGATCCTGAAGATTATATCCACCGTATTGGACGCACAGCCCGCGCTGCCACAACAGGTACGGCCATTACATTCATCAATCAACTGGATCAACGAAAGTTTTTTAGGATTGAAAGTTTAATAGGAAAGGAAGTTCCTAAAATGACATTGCCTGCTGAATTAGGAGAAGGACCCGCTTATACACCCGAAACAAAAAATCACGCTCCTAAAAATGAACGTGGAAACAATTCCGGAAAAAGAAAACCATGGCGTGGTAAACATCCAGATAGAAAACCAAAACCGTAGTAAGAATTTACTTTTTTAACAGTGTAGAAATCATTTGGGTAAAGTAGTCTCCATAATACGGACCTACCCAATTCATACTCATTACTTCTTCTTTCTCTAAGTGCTCGTAATGAGCGTCCTCGGTTATGTAACCAGAATAGTCGCCATTAAAACTTGTAATGATTAGATGTTTGCTTTGAGATGCAGCTAGCGCATTCAATTTACCCGTAATAAATAATTCACCAGAAAAATCGCAGGGGGTTCCAATCAAAACTATATTTCCAAGTTGGAGATAGGTCAACTCGCCCTGGATTGGATTTAAGACTAACGAAAACACCCAATCTCGAAGTTTCCAATTTTTTGAGATACGTAATTGTGAAGGACCAAATTGAATTGGAATATGTGCTGCAATAACTTGAACTGAATCGATCGCTCTATCATAGTTTGCTTCTGAAATTTTTTGAGTGAGCCTTTCACCTGCCTTAGCCACCAATTCAAATTCAGTTTCTGTTAATCCCGCAAGGCGATGACTACCCACCATGCCCGCCATAAAAATCCCAAACGAATTTTCTTGATTACTCAATTGTGAAATTAGAGCTGCTGGATAATCCCCCGAAAGGGCTTTACTTTTTTTACTGATGCTGGTGGCATGGGCACTAAAGGTTACTAATTGAGCAGAGGCACTATCGGCTGTTTCAAATTTCATTCCACGTAGTGTGCCATCATGAGGGGCTCCATTGGCTAATCTATTTTCGGTATATTCCATTGCATCTGCTTCCCAATAAGATATTCGAGCAGGTTGCATCGACTTTTCTATTCGCTTTAGTTCAGCAAGAAGTTTCTCCGTTGTGGTAGTTACCCATGCTTCATCATATTTGCCGAGCACAGCATTACCCGCCATGCTATTATTCCAGCCGCCAATACCATTATGTGTGTGTGTTGCACTGAAATACAAAAAAAAAGGTTTGTTGGAGAATTCTTCCCTAATTCTCTTCTGGAGTTTTTGTTTAATAACAGGAGGAAAGAGCAGCAAATCCATACTAATGAGATAAGATGAAATACTTCCATTGTTTAGGCCTATAATGCGCGTATATAAAGAATCATGAACAGTTTCAAAACCATCGCGCATACGATAGCCTGCCATAGGCATAGAATGATCTGGAGTTATTGAAATCTTGCCCCAACCAGCTTTCAATGTTTTAGTAGCTGTGTAGGTATGCAGTGAAACGGTATCCAGTTCACTCATCATCTCTTTATAAAAATCCTGATCCGCTAATGGGGTGCGATCAATTGGTCCCACCAAGGAAAATAAAACCACAGCAAGTGCTATGATGAAAGAGAATAGCCATTTAAGCCATCGTTTCATCGGATGTTTAGAGTTACTTTTCAATGATAGTAAACTCAGTTCTGCGATTTAATTGTCGGCCAGCTCTCGTTTTATTATCCGAAATGGGTTTGTCAGGGCCATGCCCGGCAACGGAAATACGCGAACTATCAATACCTGCTTGCACCAGATGTTTCTTTACGGCTTCGGCTCTTCTTCGGCTTAAGCCAACATTGTAAGGATAAGAACCAATATTATCGGTGTGTCCACTAACTTCTACTTTTATGCTTGAAGATGTTTTCATGATTTGCTCCAGGTATAAAATATCATCGAATGATTTTGGAACATCACTATCGTGACCAAAATAAACATTTAAGGTGCGCTTATAGTTTACGGCTATCTTATCTAAATAAATGGTGTCATTTAACACATTACTTTGCATAGGAGAGCCATAGAAATAATATGAAGATGAGTAGGGGATATACTCATTACTTGAAACAAGAAGTTTATATCGAATAGCGTTCCCCCCGGTTTTTATCTCAGTTCGATAAGTACCAGCTCCCACTTCGTTGAACTTTATCTCATCACCTTGCGCAGCAGTAAGCTTTACCGTTGCCGGGATTGGTTTGTGTGAATCTCCCTCGGCAACATGCACGGTAAAATTCATAGTGGAATAACTTCCTGCTTCCGTTACAGGTGTTTTTTCTTTAACTGGTATTGAAGCCAATGCTGGCGATTCATCTTCCAGGGCAAGCACGGCATCAGCAAAGTCCGGTTGGTTATAAGCTGGTTCTTTCCAATTATGAATGTCTATTTTATAAATATCTTGTTCACCAATTCCTTCCTTACGTACCGAAGAGATATATGCAAAGTCTTCATTCCGTGTAAGCACAATGTAAATATCATTTTCTACCGAGTTAATTGGGTATCCCATATTTATTGGTTTTTCCCAAAGATCCTTTTCTGAATTATACACAGATCGGTAAATATCAAGATCGCCCATACCTGCATGGCCATTTGAGCTAAAGTACAGATGTTTACCACTTGCTGATACAAAAACCCCATCTTCATCCATATCTGTGTTAACTAACTTACCTAGGTTTTGGGGGTTAGTCCATTTTCCCTTTGCACTTTTAGTACACATGTAAATATCTGTGCCACCATAGCCGCCAGGGCGATTACTTGAGAAGAACAATTTCTGACCATCAGCAGTGATGGTTGCTGAGTTCTCGATGTATTCAGTATTGATTTCAAGCACTTCAGGATTTGTCCATGTTCCATCTGCTTTAAGAAAGGAAGCCAGTATATCACCACCATTTGAATCGTGATACAATAACATTTCTTTTCCATCAGGAGAAAGATTTACACTGGCGTTGTGATAATTATTGTTCAATGGTCCTGATAAGTTTTTAGCCGGTGTCCATTCATTATTTACTTTCCGGCTATAAAAGATTTCTTCGTAATACTCATTGTCAGAAGCAAGTCGATTATTTGAATTCTCTTCCGGTCTACGTGTAGTAAATACCATGAAAGTTTCGTCTGCATTGATGGTAGGTGCATAGTCAGGCCATTCAGAGTTGATATTGTCATCCATGTGAACCAAGCTCACATCAACGGGTTGAGCAACCATGATTTTTGCATTGTTGCATTCAAATATTTTTCGATTCACCTCATTTATTTTTTTTGATTTCTCATAATCCAATGAGCGGGCGAGTAATCGGTTATACCGGTTGTAAAGCAGAATAGCGCTGTCGAATTTTTCTGAATAATGGAAGGCCTGCCCTAAATAGAATAAGATATCCTCATCAATTTTGGGATCAAGCATATAAGCATTTTTAAAATACTCAAGTGATTGCTCCTTTCGAATTGTGAGCATAATGGATCGCCCAGTCATAAATTGAGCCTTAGCACTCTTAGGATTTGTCTTCGCGGCTAACATAAACATTTCTGTCGCTTGTTTGCGATGTGAGTAATCGAAGACTTCCATTCCCATCTTGTAATATTGCTCGGAAAGAGCAATGGAATCTTGTTGGGCAAATGAGATTGAAACGAGAAAAACTCCAACAATTAAAAGGAGTGGGCGAGGGTAAAATAAAGCCATAGAATCTAAATCTAATTCAACTAAGGTTGTAGGGTTTTAGGAGTCTAAATTTATCGTTTTTATTTGAATCCTAAGTCATTCTTACCCTGGTTGATCAAATTTAGACGAAAGGGGCAATCAAACCATATAATCTGAGTTTCAGGCGCTATGACGGTACCGTGCTTCCCAGTTGCTCATCTCACGGATCATTGCCTCTTCGCGAGGGGTAAGTTTCTCCTTTTTCAAGTCAGCCCGGTGCTGGTCTAGATCGGTGAAAAATTGCAACCTATACTTAAAAACAGTTTTGCTTCCAATTGCCATTTTGAGATCACGCAAGGGCGCCTTCTCGTCCACCCAAAACATTAGCAAATCTGCATCGCCAGAAGTTCCTGGCAGATAAGAAACATCAGAATGTCTTAAGTTTTGTAAAACCTCTTCTTGAAAATCTTTTTTTCCTGTAATATATAATGTACTCCAAGCCATACTTTCTCTGTTAAGTCCGCAGTGCGACCCATAGTCAATTCTGTTAGGTTAAGGATTGTCAGAACAAAACATTGTGCCGCGCTAGTTTAAAAAATTTTATTCCCTTGCTTGCGACTTGTCTGCTCTCTGCGAACTGCGATATTAACGAATACCCATCACAATTAGTTGCAATGGATCAGCATTTCTTTAAACTTCCGTTTGACCAGCCCAAACAGAAATCGTATAATAACAGAATGCAAAAAGCAGATGCTTGCGTAACACCCGAAGTAATTCAAGAAGCAATGGCTGGAAGCAAGCGTGCCTTTGGAATTGTGGTTGATCAATATCAAGTCTTTGCTTATCGGGTGGCATTTCGGTTGATAGGAAAGGCTGGGGAGGCAGAAGACATTGTGCAGGAAAGTTTTATTAGCCTTTGGAAAAATTTTGATCACTACCGGGTAGAAATAAAACTAACCACCTGGTTATACCGGATTATCGTTAATAAGTGTTTGGATTACTTTAAATCTGCAACAGTGAAGCAAAACAATAATAAGGTAGGGCTGGAATATGCTCACGTTATTGAAGATAACAATACTCCGGAAAAGGAATTGCAAAACAAGGAATTAATGAAAGCAATACAAGTTGCAACAGAATCACTCACACCCAAACAGAAGGCTGTATTTGTGCTTCGTGATTTGGAGGGACTTGATGTTGATGATGTTTGTAGCATTCTATCCATATCGGCTGGAAACGTAAAAAGCAATCTCTATTATGCCCGGGTAGCAATGAGTGAAAAATTAAGGGCTTTCAAAGAACAGGAAACATCTTACTTATGAAGTGTAAAAAAATTGAATCTTTAATTTACTTATATAATGAACTTGACGAAGGAGAAAAGCATCAAGTTGATACACACATGGATGGATGTTCATCTTGTAAAGATCTCTTGGCTCAAGTAATCGATCAGCATTCACTGATTCGTAGAGTTGTCGAAATACCAATATTAGCGGCCTCTCCAGAACGAATTAAGCGCAATATCTTGCAGGCGATTGAAAGTAATAAACCAACTTGGCTTGATAAGATAAATGCGATGGTAAGTTTTTATTGGTTACGTACATCTTTAGCTGTTGCATCGATACTACTTGTTGGTTTCTTTTTTGTCGAGTTCTCTGCTGACTATTCCTTGCCTACAATAAACGCCACATATAATTCAACTAACATTCCTTTAAATACTCCTAAATTTCTGGAGGCTCATGTGAAAAGGCGGGAATCAACTCATCAAATTTCATTTTACGATTGCTTGAAACAAAGTGATTGCGATTTTTTAAAGAATCTTAAACCGAATAAATCCTTATGAAAAGTTTTAAACTAGTAATGATCACATTCGCACTTATTGGTGCCTTAACTTCTTGTGAGCATAAAGTTGTAATGAATACACTTGTGCATGAAGATGGTTCCTTGGACAAAACCATTGTTTTAGAAGGGGACTCGGTTAGTATCAATAAGAACTTTATGGGGGTTGGATCAACAAAAGGCTGGAACGTAACTGTGCATAAAAAGGATACTATAAAGAATTCTGATCAGGGAAAATTCACTCTGACATTTAACAAACATTTTATTTCTACCGAAGAAGCTAATCAGGATTTAGCAGTACCAAACGATACACTCTTTAGAGTGACCAGTCGCTTCGATAAAAAATTCAGATGGTTTTATACATACATACAGTATTCCGACACGTATCATGCGATCAATCGACTTAAAGAACCTACAACAGACTATTTCACTCCTGAAGATTATTCTTTTATTGATCGATTGCCTGCTGAAGGAGGAGATATTTCTAAAGCCGATAGTTTATATCTAGATCTTTTAAACGATAAAATCTTTGATGTGTATGGAGCCCATGCCTTGTTTGAGGAATATTATCAACGTTTAGAGATTTTGTTGAAATCAGAAAATCAGCTTGTCTGGATTGATACACTTAAAAATCACAAAGAGAAGTTATTCCAAGCTATGGAAAATGGAAAGGATATAGAAGACTTATCCAGTTTATTGATTATGGCGGGTATTCCAAAACTTCCTATTCCCGATGATAAAATACTAAGGCTTCGTGATCAGATTGAAACCCTGACCAACTTCATGTCTACAGCTAGCAATGGTAAATACATCCATTCGATCTCTATGCCAAATAATGTAGTATTTTCCAATGCTGATTCTGTGGCTGGAAATACCCTCTATTGGAAACCTAGTTCTGTCAAATTCTTATTGAAAGACTATGAGATGATTGGAGAGGCTCGATCGCCAAATATTTGGGCAATAGTTATTTCAATTGGGTTTATCCTCCTTTCTATCACCCTTATTTTCTATAAAAGAAGAGACCAAATCAATTAACGATGGGAATCGATTTCCCAAATTAGGAATAGATATAATCAAAGTCTTTCATTTTAAGCCCATTTAAGGCTATTTAGGCCACTGGCATGATTATCCCATTAAGGGATAGTATGAAAAAGAAATTAGTAATTGCAATTTTTGAAAACGACCCACTAAACAGGTTCATTTATCAAAAGATGATTCATCCACACTTGGACAAAGCCTCCTTCTATATTTTCAACTCGCCAGAAGAAGGATTAGAAATGGCTAACGAGGTAAATTTTGATATCGCATTTATCGACATGCACTTGAAAGGAGAGTGCTTTGGGGGTATTTCATTATCTAAACAGTTAAAATCTGTTTCTGATGACACCAAACTAGTGGCCATGACCACCCTTATCCAATATGGAGATAGGGAGCATGCGGAATCAAATGGATTTATGAAATGTCTTGAAAAGCCATTGCCATTTTTTGATTTTGATAAATTGCTGGAAGGAATAATCTATAATTAAGAATGAAAAAGTGTTCCACAGGGAAGCGTTTGTATGCAACTGAACAGTTGGCAGAAGATTCTTTAATTGAAGCACACATTCATTTTGAATATAAATCAGGTACGGGACCAAAAGCAGTTTATAAGTGCGATGAATGCGGATCATATCATTTAACTTCACAAGGCTCCATCAATGCAAGGCTATCGCAATTACTGGCAGATGGTACTATTCAAAGAAAAAAAGAGGCTGATGGGTGGAATGAGAAGTTCAAAAAATTTAGGGGCAAATGATAAAATTAAAAGGTGCCTCTTCATGGTATTCTAACACTGTATATAATTATGCTGAGGTAAGTAAAAAAGCGAAAATCGTACTCGCTATCTGCGTAATTATAATTCTTATTTCCGTTGGTGTTGAGAGAGTCTTTTTCATAACTGATTCAGTACCTTATTCCAATGCGGTAAAGTTCATTAAGTCCGATCCATCTATTAGAAACAGATTTGGAGCCATCTATAATCTGGGAATTCCATCTGGCGATATCGATTATCTGAAGGGGCATTCATATTTCAAAATCAAAATTAAAGGAGAACTACAGTCTGAAAAAATAATAATTGAGCTTAAGAAGGTTTCCTATGGAACCTGGACGGTTGTCTCCTGGAAAACCTATTAATTAAACCTTTGTATCTAATTAATCTGATTAAAACTGAATTACCGTAATTAAAAATCCGTTAGGGGACTCTCTGAAATTTCAATAAATTTCAATCTGATTCAATCAGCTCCTAAATGAAAAAAATACTCTTTCTGATTCTCCTTTCCGCTCCAGCATTCGCTCAAAAATTCACTAAAGAAGAAATTACCCGTTGGCAAAGTCGAGCCAAACAAGTGACCATCATACGTGATACATGGGGCATTCCACATGTTTATGGTAAAACGGATGCCGATGCCGTGTTTGGATTTCTGTATGCACAATGCGAGGATGATTTTGAACGCGTTGAGATGAACTATATAGTTGCTACAGCAAGACTTGCCGAAGTTGAAGGAGAAGCAAAGCTATATCATGATCTACGCACCAGATTATTTTATGATACCCTTCAGGCCATTGCTATTTATAAAGAAAGTCCGATCTGGCTAAAACGACTTTGTGATGGCTTTGCGGATGGTACTAATTATTATTTGTACACACATCCGGAAGTTAAGCCTAAACTACTAACGCGATTTCAGCCATGGATGCCCTTCCTATTTAGTGAAGGAAGTATTGGCGGTGATATTGAATCCATTTCAGTGAACCGATTAAAAGAATTTTATGATTCAGGGGAAACTGTATTTGAACCTGAAGAAGTTGATCACAATCCTGAACCGGAACCGCGTGGTTCTAATGGCTTTGCAATCGCACCCTCGCGGAGTGCCAGTGGTAATGCCTTGTTGCTAATCAATCCACATACTTCGTTTTACTTTCGGCCCGAGGTTCATGTAAACAGCGAAGAAGGATTAAATGCCTACGGTGCTGTAACCTGGGGACAGTTCTTTGTGTATCAGGGATTCAATGAACATTGTGGATGGATGCACACCACCAGTCAGGCTGATGTAAGAGACGAATATCTTGAGAGCATTGTAAAACGTAACGATTCATTATTTTATCGCCATGGTACCGTTTTAAAACCTGTTATATTGAAAACAATAAAACTTGCTTATAAAGAGGGTGACAAGAAAAGTTATAAAGAGTTTACGGCTCGTTATACCCACCATGGCCCAGTAATTGCAAAGCGGGGCGAGCAATGGGTAAGCCTTTCCATGATGGTAGAACCATTGAAAGCACTCACTCAATCGTATCAACGCACCAAGTCGCAAGGACTTGAGGACTATAAAAAAACGATGGAGTTGAAAGCTAACTCCTCGAATAACACCGTGTTTGCCGATAACCAGGGTAACATCGCATACTGGCATGGTAACTTTATTCCAAAGCGGAATGTAAACTACGATTGGACTAAACCCTTAAATGGGAGCGACCCGGGAACAGATTGGCAAGGCTTGCACGAAGTATCAGAGATTGTTCATTCTTATAATCCAGCAACTGGTTGGATACAAAATTGTAACTCAACCCCGTTTACCTTGGCGGGAAATGATAGTCCAGACAAGAATAATTATCCAAGCTATATGGCACCGGATGCTCAAAATGCAAGAGGCATTAATGCTGAACGAGTTCTTGAACGAGAGTCATCATTTACCTTGAATAAACTAATAGCAGCGGCAAATGATCCTTACCTATCAGGATTTGAAGAGTTAATTCCAGCCTTGATTTCAGCCTATGAGGAAAGTACAGATAGGCAACTTGTTGTTAAATTGAAGGAGCCAATAAGTCTTTTAAAAAGTTGGGATAGAGGATATGGAGTTAAATCAGTACCCACCACGCTGGCTGTTTATTGGGGGCAGGAATTACGGCAAAAGATTTCCTCAAGAATTCCGCCTGGAAGCGATCAGTTAAGCATTATAAAATTGATGATAAGTGAAAGTTCAAAGGAAGAAAAGCTTGATGCGTTGGAAAAAATATTAGATGAACTTCAACTTGATTTTGGAACCTGGGTGGTGGGCTGGGGTGAGGTGAACAGATTTCAACGCTTGACTGGCAAAATCACCGAAGAATATAATGATCTTAAACCTAGTTTGCCCGTAGGATCAACTTCCTCCTTTTGGGGATCCTTGGCATCATTCGGTAGTCGTAAATTTCTGGGTACTAATAAAATGTATGGCTATGTAGGGAACAGTTTTGTGGCGGTAGTTGAATTTGGAAAAGATGGAGTAAAAGCTAAATCTGTTCTGGCGGGTGGCAACAGTAATAATCCACTATCAAAACACTTTAAAGATCAGGCTGAACTATATAGTCAGGGAAAGTTTAAGGATGTGTGGTTTTATAAAAAAGATGTTGTTAAACATGCCGAACGCACGTATCATCCGGGAAAGAAATAACCATGACAATCAAAACAAATTCTTCTATTAAAATTGGAACACCCTTAACCTCATCGGCTATTAAAGTGATGATGTTGGGTTCGGGTGAACTTGGAAAAGAAGTTGTAATTGAGTTTCAGCGCTATGGTGTTGAAGTGATTGCAGTTGACCGATATAACAATGCGCCCGCTATGCAGGTAGCACATCGGTCGCATGTAATCTCGATGTTAGATGGTAAAGCTCTTCGCGAAATAATCGAAAAAGAAAAACCTGATTATATAGTTCCTGAAGTGGAAGCAATAGCCACAGACACGTTGGTCGAATTGGAGAAAGAAGGATTTTGTGTAATCCCAACGGCTAATGCCGCAAGATTAACGATGAATCGGGAAGGAATAAGAACACTTACAGCTGAAAAATTAAAAGTAAGAACATCTCCATATCAATTTGCAAGCACGCTTGATGAGTTTACAACTGCGGTTGATTCCATTGGATATCCATGCGTTATTAAACCGATCATGAGTTCATCCGGCAAGGGGCAAAGTGTTGTGAAATCCAAAGAGGATATTAATACATCATGGCAGTATGCACAAGAAGGTGGTCGTAGCGGTGGGGGAAAAGTGATTATAGAAGGCTTCGTGGATTTTGATTATGAAATTACGTTGCTAACAATTCGGCATCGCGATGGTGTTTCTTTTTGCGATCCGATTGGTCATCGTCAAGAACATGGTGATTATCAGGAATCGTGGCAACCCCATCCCATGAATGAAAAAGCCTTAAACGAGTCGCAGCGTATTGCAACCCAGGTAGTGAATGCATTGGGGGGGTATGGAATTTTTGGTGTTGAGTTTTTTGTGAAAGGGGACACTGTTTATTTCAGTGAACTATCACCCCGGCCTCATGATACAGGAATGGTTACTATGATTTCACAAGATCTTTCTGAGTTTGCGTTGCATGTTCGCGCTATTCTTGGACTGCCAATTCCAACAATTAGGCAATTTGGCCCCTCAGCTTCTTCAGTGATTTTAGTAAAAGGTAAATCACATACTATTATTTACTCAGGATTGGAGGATGCATTGCATGAAGCGGACACACAAGTTCGCTTGTTCGGTAAGCCTGAAGTAGATGGAGAAAGAAGGATGGGCGTTTGTCTTGCAAAAGGGAAAACGATACAAGACGCCAGAGATAAAGCGAATAGGGCTGCAGCGAGCATAACCTATTCGCTTTAAAATTTATTCTTCTTCGTTAATAACAATTTTCTCCATCACATCATCCTGACGAATTTTGTCAATCACATCTAGACCTTCATACACTTTGCCAAATACTGTATGGTTGCGATCTAAGTGTTTTGTGTTATCGCGACTGTGGCAAATGAAAAATTGAGAACCGCCTGTGTTACGTCCGGCATGTGCCATTGACAAAACTCCACGATCGTGATATTGATTATCACCAGTTAGCTCACATTTAATTGTATAACCCGGCCCACCGTTTCCAATTCCATTCGGGCAGCCACCCTGAATCATAAAGTTTGGAATTACCCGATGAAATGTTAAACCATCATAAAATCCTTTCTTAGCAAGATCAGTAAAGTTCTTAACAGCGATGGGAGCATCGGTTTCAAAAAATTTAACTTTCATTACTCCCTTGTTGGTATGTATTTCAGCTGTTTGCATGTGTTTTTAGTTTTGCGCAAAGGAAATAAGATTCTTTTAGTATCCAAAGATCAAAGAGGTATAAAATAAAAATAGACTCTGGCACTCAGAGTCTATTTTTATTCACTTGCCTGACAAAGTCAGGAAGTGGTGATTAAATTTTACCAGATAATTCTTTGCTAGCCTTGAAGCGCGCAACTTTTTTGGCTTTGATTTTAATCGTTTCACCTGTTTGTGGGTTGCGACCTTTGCGGGCAGCTCTTTTTGAAACAGAGAAAGTACCGAAGCCTACAAGGATAAGTTTGTTGCCAGACTTAAGAGTCTTAGTAACACCTTCCATGAATGATCCTAGGGCAGCAGTTGCTTGTACTTTAGTGATGCCAGCATCTTCGGCAATCTTGCTAACTAATTCAGCTTTGTTCATAAATGTTTGATAGGTTTAAAATTACAAGGCGCAAATTTAGATTGTTTTTGATCTAAAAAAATTTTTTATCCCTTTTCGATGAAAAGTTTATTCGCGCCAAGCCCAATGTTCATAGGGGTTTCCAAAGATTAGGCCGATTGAATTAGGTTATCAGTATCTGTATTGATAACTTGAATACTATTAGTGTAAACTTCTAATCCTGAAATGATTACTAATTTTTTTACTTACTTTTTTCTGGGTTTTCTTTTTCAAGATCAGATTCCCTATAAGCCATCTGAGGCATTTGAACTAAAGATGGATTATATCTTCAAGGAAAGATCAACTGTTGATCAGGAAAAGGTAGTTTATCGAGAAGGCCTGGTTCAAAGAAAAGCTTCTGGCCCAATGCCTTATTTGTTTATTGAGCTAAAGATTCTTGCCCTTGCCAATGACGAAGTCAGGATTCGTGTGGTCAATAGTAGGGGCAATCTGGTTTTTAATAGAAAGGCGACTGCCGGCACTGTAATCAAATTAGATTGGGGCTATACGGAGGATATTAAGGATAAAATAACAACCCATGAGTTTACTGTATTTTTCAATGATCAAAGTAAGAAATCCGTAAGCAAGATTCTTCTTACTATTTTGGATGATGGAGTATTTATGGTAAACGAAGAGAAAAGAGGAAAATTCTAAACCATACAAGTTCCGCTAACACCTCCATCTGCCCGCTCATTCACCCAACCCGGAGGATAACTTTTTTTTTCTTTATTTCACGTTTCAAACTCTGCAAAGCATGCGTATTCTAATTATTCTTTTCTTATTTATTGCTCATATCACTTTTGCGCAACATGGTCAACCATCGTCTTCTGAGATAAAACTTAAACTAAAGAAATTAAATTTCCTTGGTTCAGTACTCTATGTGGCTGCTCACCCCGATGATGAGAACACCCGTGCAATAACTTTTCTTGCCAATGATCGCCTTGCTGCCACAGCGTATCTCTCAATGACTCGTGGTGATGGTGGACAAAATCTAATTGGACCTGAGATTGGGGAGTTATTGGGACTCATTCGCACACAAGAATTATTAGCTGCCAGACGAATTGATGGGGGTCAACAATTTTTTACACGGGCTATCGACTTTGGCTTTTCAAAGAACTACCAGGAAACATTAGAGATTTGGAACAAAGAAGAAATTCTTTCCGATGTGGTCCAGGTTATTCGTCAATTTCAACCCGATGTTATCCTTACCCGATTTCCACCCGATGAACGTGCAGGCCATGGCCACCATACTTCGTCAGCCATACTTGCACAAGAAGCCTTTGACATAAGTAATGATCCGAAAAAATATCCTGATCAAGTATCAGCTTTTGGAACCTGGCAGGTAAGTACCTTGTATACAAATACAGGTCGCTGGTGGAATCAAACGATAAATGAAAACACGCCCGGTATTGTTATCATGAATGTAGGGGCATATAATCCACTGCTTGGAAAATCATATTCTGAGATCGCTGCTGATAGTCGTACCTCTCATAAAAGTCAGGGGTTTGGATCCTCTGGCAGTAGAGGGGATTCTCAGGAATTTTTTGAGTTTGTGAAAGGAAATAAAGTAGAGAAAGATTTTTTTGAAAAAATTAATACTTCGTGGACTCGTGTGAAGGGTGGTGATAAAGTACAACCTCTTGTCAATAAGGTAATTTTTGAGTTCAATGAAGATAAACCCGAATTGAGTGTTCCGCTTTTGTTAGAAGTTCGCAAACAGATATTGCTTCTTGATAATTCAGTATGGAAGCAACGAAAACTTAAAGAGGTAGATCAGTTGTTAATAGATTGCTCAGGATTATTTATAGCTGTCCGGGCAAATAATTATCTGACTACTTCTGATCAGCCCGTTAGCGTTTCCCTTGAGGCTATCAATCGATCGGATGTTGCTATCTCCTTGCTAAATGTGAAAAGCCAGGTGTTGGGTCTTGATTCAGCGCTTTCATTTCCATTAAAAAATAATGCATCGGTTGTGCTTAAGTCCGTGAAAGATCTGGCATCCAATGTCAATTATTCAGCGCCCTATTGGTTGAAGGATAGTCATTCAATTGGATTATATAATGTAACCGATAAATCACTGATCGGTAAACCTGAAAATGATGCAGCTATCTCAATGGAAGTTACTGTTTCAGTAATGGATGAAAAGTTAATAATAAACGTGCCTGTAATTTATTCGTGGACTGATCCCGTTAGAGGCGAGTTAAAACGACCTGTTGAAATCGTTCCTCTTGTCTTTGTTAATTTTCAGCAATCCGTTTTTGTTTTTAAAGATCAAGTGACTCAACCGATTCGGGTTTTAATAAAGTCTGCATCCCAAAGGCAAGTTGCGGGTAGTTTAACATTAGAACTTCCAACCGGTTGGAAGAGTGAGCCAGCAGCTATTCCGTTTGAGTTATCAACCATGAATGAAGAGCAAACACTTACTTTCAATGTAACGGGTGGTAAAACAGAAATTGATGCAACGATTAAAGCTGTGGCTGAAATTGGTGGTAAACCATATTCACATTCTATTCAGCAAATTGTGTATGATCATATTCCGATTCAGACTCTTCAGCCCGAAGCGAGGGCACGTGCTTTGAGGATTAACATAAATAAAGCAGGTTCCGTTGTTGGGTATATAAAGGGGGCTGGTGATGATATCCCGACCAGCTTAAGAAATCTTGGCTACGAGGTATGGGAAATGAAAAACGAAGAAGTTACGGCCTCCAATCTCAAACGGGTTGATGCTGTTGTGCTAGGCATTCGTGCCTTAAATACAAATGAGCGGATTGGATTTATCATGCCCACGTTGCTTGACTATGTAAAGAGTGGTGGAACGATGGTGGTTCAATATAATACCAATCAAGATATTGAAATGGATAAAGATAAATTTTCACCCTATCCTCTAACGCTTTCGCGCGATCGTGTAACACAAGAGAATAGTGAAGTACGGATTTTAAAACCTGATCACCCAGCACTTAATTATCCAAACAAAATTACCAGCAAGGATTTTGAAGGATGGGTACAGGAGCGAGGCTTATATTTTCCCAATAAATGGAGCGAGCACTACGATGCATTGCTATCTATGAATGACAAAGGAGAGCCTGCACGAAATGGTAGTCTGTTAATTGCTAACTATGGTGAAGGGCATTATGTGTACACGGGTCTATCATTCTTCAGGGAATTACCAGATGGTGTGCCGGGTGCTTATAAACTATTCGCTAATCTGGTTTCGTTAAAGAAAGTAAAATCATTAGCAAACGAGAAAATTAAAACGAAGAAATAATGGTTGAAGAGCAGGAAGAAAAGCCACCCGTTTTTTCCAAATGGACTAGTTGGTATTGGTTTGTCATGATTGTATTAGCGGTGCAAATCATTGTTTATTTGCTCATCACAAACTCGTTCCGATGAATTCAATCGACTGGATAATCTTATTTGTTACACTTGCGCTGATTGTTGCCTATGGTACTCTAAAGGGCAGAGGTAGTAAAAACATTGATGGCTATCTGTTAGGCAATAAAAGTTTACCCTGGTGGAATGTTTGCTTATCGATTATGGCTACGCAAGCAAGTGCAATCACCTTTTTATCAACACCCGGTCAGGCGTATGAGGATGGAATGCGATTTCTTCAATTTTATTTTGGCCTACCCTTAGCCATGGTTATTCTAAGTATTACTGCTGTTCCTCTTTATCACAAACTAAAAGTTTATACAGCGTATGAGTATTTAGAAACACGATTTGATTTAAAGGCGCGCTCTTTGGCAGCATTTTTATTTTTAATGCTTCGGGGCTTATCGGTTGGAATTACCATTTACGCACCATCATTGATTCTTTCTACAATGTTAGATTGGAATATTAATCTCACTACAGTTTTTATTGGCTCATTGGTGATGATCTATACGGTGAGTGGTGGAACGAAAGCGGTAAGTATGACTCAAAAGTATCAGCTCACGATTATCATGGTGGGAATGATTATAGCTGGACTTACTGCCTTTTATAAACTTCCTAAAGACATTTCATTTACTGAAGCTTTTCAATTAGCGGGTGTTATGGGCAAGATGAATTTGATTGATGTTTCATTTGACTTAACTGAGCGTTACAATATTTGGTCGGGTTTGATAGGTGGACTGTTCTTATTCATGTCTTACTTTGGTACCGATCAATCGCAAGTAGGAAGATATTTAGGCGGCAAGTCGGTTGCGGAAAGCCGATTGGGACTTTTGTTTAATGGCTTGCTAAAAGTACCCATGCAATTCATCATCCTATACATAGGTATTCTTGTCTTTGTATTTTATCAATTTCATCAAGCCCCTGTTTTTCACAATCAATCGCTTAAGGACAAGGCGATGCAAACCGAATATGCAGGAGTGATTACTGAATTGGAAGGTGAGTATGATAAAGTATTTGCTGATAAGCGAACAGAGGCCGAAAGTTTGGTCGATGCTATTCGTAAAGATGATCCGATTTTGATCGAACAAACCAGGAAATCATTTGAAGTTATTCAAAATTCTGAAAAAGCAATTCGATCAAAAGTTAAAGATCAAATTGCAACGGCCTTGCCGGGATCTAATACACTTGACAAGGATTACGTGTTCATCACCTTTGTGATGGCCTATTTACCACACGGACTTATTGGATTGTTGATGGCAGTTGTTTTTATGGCTGCTATGTCATCCACGGCATCCGAATTGAATGCACTAGCATCCACCACTACAGTGGATATTTACAAACGCTCCATTAAAAAAGATGGTGATGACTATCATTATGTGAAATCTTCAAAATGGTTTACTGCAGGTTGGGCTATTTTTGGAATGATGTTCGCATCAATTGCCAATCAAGCCGAGAACCTCATTCAGTTTGTGAATATTGTGGGTTCTATTTTTTATGGAACCATCCTGGGAATCTTCTTATCAGCTTTCTATATCAAATACATAAAATCAAATGCTGTATTTTATGCTGCTATTGTGGCCGAGGGAGTAATCCTTTATTGTTACTTCTTTACCGAGATAGCTTTTTTGCTCTACAACATAATTGGCTGTTTGCTGGTAGTGATCCTTGGATTTATTATTCAGTATTTCGAAAATCAAAACACAAAAAAAGCATCCCAGTAGTGGGATGCTTTCATTTATTTGTTTAGAAGTCTTACTTCAATGACTTCTGAAGATCTTCATTCATTACTTGATAATCGCGATTGTTGGCAGCTTTTGCTCCTTCCCATGAAGCCTTAGAAGTAGCCAATGCACCCGTCTTATCTCCAAGGCCTTTTTGGATTCTTGCCTTTTGATATTTAATCCAGAAAGCAGTTGGGTTTGCTTCTTCTGCTTTGTTTACCCACTCTAGCGCTTGCTTCAAGTCCTTACCATTCTCCAAATAATATACTGCAGCACCAAAATAGTTGTTTGGATTTACTTTAGTTGAAGCTTCAATTGACTTCATCACTTTAGCATCGTAATCAACTGCAAAGCCAAACTTTACTGAAGTATTTTCCCAGGCAATTTGAACTTTGGCTGTCTTACTATCTGCAGAGATATCACCAATGTTAATAGTCAGGGTCTCAACTTTCTCAGCTAACTTTTCTGACTTCACTTTGAAGTTTGCAGCTTCCTTAGTTTTGTCGTAATCACCCGTGTTACCACCCAATGTAATGTCCTTGTATAAAGAAACAGTCCACTCAGTTGCTCCTGGCCAGGTAAAGATTAAATATTCACCTTTAGGTACTGCAATTCCTTCTACTTTAACGTCATCGCTAAAAGTAATTTTAGTTCCATTGTTAGCACCTGTTCTCCAGATTGCTCCATTAGGAAGTAAAACGGCACCTTCACCAAAAACTTTTCTTCCTTTGGCACTCGGGCGGGAGTAATCAATCTTAACATCAGTTAAACCAACAACCGTTGATACAGAAGCAGCCGGACTTGGCTGGGGAGTTTGAACTTGCGCATTGGCAACTAGGCCAACAGCAAGGATAGCAAGAATTAATAGTGTGTTCTTCATAGCAGAGTTTTAATTTTAGGTGTCAAAAATAGAACCATTTTACCCGTCAAGCAACCCAAAAAACGCACCGACTTAAACCATAATGCTCTCAAAATCCTTCTTTCAGCGGAAAAATGTAGTTCAAATTGCAAAGGAGCTACTCGGAAAAACCATTGCAACCGTACTTAATGGCCAGATGACCAGCGGAATAATTGTTGAGACCGAGGCATATTCCTTTCGTGAACGAGGTTGTCATGCCTACTTAAATAAAATGACAGAACGCAATCGGGTAATGTTTGATGATGGAGGAATTGCCTATGTCTATTTATGCTATGGAATTCACAATCTCTTTAATGTAGTTACCAATAAAAAAGATAAAGCAGAGGCGGTGCTTATCCGTTCGCTGCAACCGATGCGGGGTGAAGAATTGATGAAAGAAAGAATGCGAACCACTTTATTAAAACGGATTACATCGGGTCCCGGTAAACTAACGAAAGCATTGGGTATTGACAGAACACATAACGGAAAAAATCTTGTCAGTTCAGATCTTTGGATTGAAGAAGGAATACCAGTGGCAAAGAAAGAAATTGTTTCTGCTACTCGGATTGGCATTGATTATGCAGGTGAAGATGCAAAATTGCCCTGGCGTTTTTATTTGAAAGACAATATTTGGGTTAGTAAGTTCTAATAAGTGTAACGATGACCAGAGAAAGTCATTCGTGTATTTTCTCTGTGCTTTTGCGTCTTAAGTGGTAAAAAAAATTTGTAATCTTGAAGTTGATTTGAACACATGAAGTATTTAGTTTTATTCTTAGTAATCTCTTTCTCAGCAAGCTCGCAACAAGCCGATCCATTAGCACTCATCAACTCTCCGTACGATGAACAAAATCCGGTAATCAGTCCGGATGGTAAAACGCTTTACTTTACCATAGCCAATCACCCAGAAAATATTGGTGGTAAAAAAGATCCTGGTGACATCTGGATTGCTTTGTGGATGGGTGATAGCTGGTCGGCACCCGTTCATGCCGGGTCAGTGTTAAACAATCGTGGCTACAATGGTGTGGCAGGGTTAAGTTACGATGGCTCGGAATTATACCTGCTAAGTCATTATGCAAAAGGAAACGAGAACCTCACCACACAAGGTATTTCTGTATCGCGCAATACCGGAACAGGATGGAGTGCTCCACAGAATATTTCAATACCCTATTTCCTAAATCGATCATCCGCATTGAGCGGACACTGGCTACCTGATCTTTTTGTATTCTCAGCTGAATCGTACAATACCATTGGGGCTGAAGATATATACATCACCAGGAAGAACGGAAACAGTTGGACTGAACCTATTAATTTGGGTAGTACAATCAATACAGTGTTCCAGGAGGTTAGTCCTACGCTTAGCGCGGATGGCAAAAAACTTTACTTTGCTTCTAATGGCAGACGAGGTGGTTTTGGTAGTTTCGATATTTATGTATCCGATCGATTGGATGAGAGTTGGAAGAATTGGTCGACACCTGTAAATCTGGGTACTCAAATTAATTCTGACGGAAGAGAATTGTTTTTTCGTGGTAGCGATGCGCAAAAAATGGCACTGTATACAACCACACAAAACAGTGATGGATATGGTGACATCAAACTTTTTAAAGACAGCTTGCAGGCTATCTTGAAAGTGGATACAGTAATTCGCATGGTCGAAGCAAGCCGAGATATTATAAATGTGGCTGACAAGAAAGTGAAAATAGCCGGACGCATTACCAATTCTAAAACGGGAGAACCCATTGTTGCTAATGTGATTTTTAAGACCGACTCCGTGTATGCAGTAACAAGCAAGGCAGATGGCAATTATGTGTTAATTGTTCCTTCTACCAAAATCTATTCCATCGAAGTGGAAGCGAAACGTTTTGTAAATGTATCTGAGAAACTGGATATCCATACATTCGAAATGCAAACCCTAGAAATGAACTTCAAACTCCAGCCCATTGAGGTGGGGGCAGTGGTCAATTTGAAAAGTGTACTATTTGAATTAGGTAAAACAAACTTGCTGGAAGAATCATTCGATGAGTTGAACGTGGTGGTGGATTTTCTAAATTCAAATTCTTCGGTAGTGATAGCATTGGAAGGACATACGGATAATCGGGGTGATACAAAAAAGAATCTGGAGCTTTCGCAACAACGGGTAGATAAAATAAAATCTTATTTAGTATCAAAAGGTATTAGCCACCGCAGAATAAAAGGAAAAGGCTATGGTGGCACCCGACCGATTGCTACCAATGACTCAGAAGAAGCACGTAGATTAAATAGACGAGTGGAGTTTAGGATTTTGAAAAACTGATCTGATTATCAATCATCTATGTCAAGAATAATAATTCTGGGAGTTTTGGGATTCTGCGTTTTAAGCTGCGCTCCTAAAGAACAAAAAGAAGAATGGGTAAGCGTCTTCAATGGCAAGGACATAAATGATTGGGTGGTTAAGATTCATCATCATGAGGTGGAAGAGAATTTTGGAAACACCTTTCGTGTAGAAGATGGCATTCTGAAAGTTCGGTACGATCAGTATGAAGATTTTAATGACCAGTTTGGTCATTTGTATTACAAGAGTCCCTTATCTCACTTTCGATTGAAATTTGAATATCGTTTTGTAGGTGAACTTCAAAAGGGAGCGCCTGACTTTACGCTGCTTAATAGCGGAGTAATGTTTCATTCGCAAGATCCACACAGTATGCCCAAAGAACAAAATTGGCCGATCTCAGTTGAGATGCAATTGCTGGCTGGCTTAGGCGATGGTAAACCACGGCCTACGGGTAATATGTGTTCACCAGGAACTGAGATTTACTATCAAGGAAAACTGTATAATGGTCATTGTTTAAATTCTACTTCTCAAACCTATGAAGGTGATCAATGGGTAAGTGGTGAACTTATTGTTCTTGGCGATTCATTGATAACTCATGTAATTAATGGGGATACGGTACTTCAGTATACCAAGCCTACCATGGGTGGGGGCGTGGTGAATGGATACGACAGCACGCTGTGGCAGCCAGGCAAGCCACTTACATCTGGATTCATTGCACTGCAAAGTGAAGGTCAACCAATTGATTTCAGGAATATTCAGTTGTTAAACCTTAGTAAAAAATAGTTTTGAAGTAATGAATATTCTAACTGACAAGAAATGAATAGAGTATTATTTCTTGGTTTGCTAATATCGATGTTTCTAGAATTGAGCTGCACAAAGGATAGAAACGCCTATGTTACAATAATTGATTATGTCGATAAGACCAATCGGCTAAAGGGAAGATTCTCTACAAGTCAAGACTCTCTTTATATTTTTTTTGAAGAACATTTTAAACAAGACAAACTTGAATTGGAAGTCGGAAAAGATAGAAGAAAAATTTATCTTGAGTCAAATCCAATAATTGGTTTAGCTGATGTTCAAATATTTGGCAATATCAATGATGTTAAAAAATTCACAATTTCATTAAATGGCAGACACATAGAGAAGATTGAAATCAAGGATCCATCAATGAATAAATGGGCAGTTAATTTTTATCGAGATACTATTAGAATTACAGTTCTAAAATATGCTCCATTTTATGACTGAAGTCAACATCTTCTAATTTTTTAACAATTGCCACTCACATAATTCCTAGACGTACTTCCAGAATATTCGAATATTTTTGAGTTCTGTTCCCAAATCATAAAAACTATGAAACAACTGACTTATTTACTTTCAATTGTATTATTGACACTTTCGGCCTGTGGCCCAAAAGAAAAAACTGAGTTAACAGAAGCTGAGCTTATCGAAAAAGCAAAGGGTATCCATGAGCGAGTAATTACGTTGGATACTCATGATGATATAAACACTACCAATTTTACCTCTGAAACTAATTATACACAAAGACTCTCTTCTCAGGTAAACCTTCCTAAAATGATTGAAGGAGGGCTTGATGTGGCTTGGTTTATCGTTTATACGGGTCAAGGTGATTTAACACCAGAAGGGTATGAGAAAGCCTATGCCAACGCGGACGATAAGTTTAAGGCGATTCACAGATTATGTGAGGAGATTGCACCGGATAAAATTGAATTGGCTCTGACTTCCGCAGATGTAAGAAGAATTGCTGCTTCAGGAAAAAAGGTTGCTATGATAGGAGTAGAGAATGCATACCCAATTGGAACAGACATTAATCGTGTAAAAGAATTTCAGGAGCGTGGCGCGCGGTATATGTCGCTTGCGCATAATGGACACAGTCAGTTGAGCGATTCAAATACAGGTGAAGGGGATAGTGTTTGGTTACATAATGGACTTAGTGATTTAGGGCGGCAAGCTATTGCAGAAATGAATAAGTGGGGAATCATGGTCGATCTTTCACATCCTTCAAAGGCAGCAAATATGGAAGCGATGCGACTTTCAAAAGCTCCCGTTATTGCTTCGCACTCTTCAGCCCGCACTCTTAATGATGTAAGTAGAAATTTAGATGACGAGCAATTAATGATGCTTAAAGAAAATGGTGGAGTTGTTCAGACGGTTGCATTCAAAAGTTATGTAAACTCGAAAAAGAATAAAGCAAATAGTGAGAAGGCTGAGGCTGTTATGGCTGATGTAGCGAAAGCAGAAGGTTTTGAAATTGTTCCTCGCTCTGCCATGCGCGAAATGAGTGACGAAGCGCGTGAAAAATATTTTGCTGGCTATATGGCGATCAGAGAAAAAGCAAAGCCAAGAATAGAACAAGAAGTAAATCCCGTTGCGCCTCCTGTTAATGTGGCCGATTTTGTTGATCACATTGATTACTTAGTGAAGAAAATAGGATTGGAGCATGTGGGTATCAGTTCAGACTTTGATGGTGGTGGCGGTGTTGATGGCTGGAACGATGCCTCTGAAACCTTTAACGTTACACTTGAACTTGTAAGACGTGGTTATACGGAAGAACAAATTGCGGCAATGTGGAGTGGTAACTTGCTAAGGGTGCTGGATGAAGTGCAGGAGATTGCTAAGAAGATTCAAGCTGGAGAAAACTTATAGTCAACAAGACCACTCGAAGTGGTCAGACAACTAAAAATTTTAAAGCTGTCAAGTCACAAGACTTGGCAGCTTTATTAATTTTCATCAAATCCATCGAAAGGTATATCTTCATCAGGATCATGATCGAAAGGTCCAACACCAGGTGGATTGAAAAGTCCCCAACGATCAATGACGTAATCCCATTGATCGAAACTTTTTACCCAATCAATGAATAACAGTCTATATTCTTCAATCAAATCTCTTACGATTTGAAAATAATGAACCTCTTTGAATCCAAACATTTCAAGGGAATGATTTTGAACCATTAAATCCCGAGCCGATTTTCGTATAATGGCTGCCGCTTCCATTTTCAGATCGTACAGTCCCACTCGCGTGGCGCCTGCAATTTTTACTGTTAGTTGTGCAGCATCGGAAAGCATGAACTGCTTAACATGTTGCAAGTGTTCATTGTCATCAGGAATTAGCTCTGTAATTTGATGAACTACATCGAAAATCTCCTTGCCTTTTTTGTATATAGCAAGTTCTTTTGGATTTATAAAGTCTTCCTCTTCTTTCAAAAGTTAGGTTTAAATTGTAATCGAGTCGTCAAGACCACTCAAAGTGGTCAGACGACTAAAAATCTAATACCCCATCGCCTTATCATCACCTCGGGTATTATCTGCACCGCCTTCTAACCTTCCGTCAGGCAGCACCAATATGGCATCCACACGACCGATCGCACCACGTGAGACGAATTTATGCCCGAGGTTAATTAATTGCAAGCTGTCTTTTTTAGTAAATGCTTTGGTTTCAGAAAGAATTGCATCAGGCAACCATTGGCTGTGAACTCGCTTTGCATTAACAGCTTCCTGCATACCCATACCATGTTCGGTTACATTAAGGATCACTTGAAACACTGATGTAATGATAGTGGAACCGCCTGGTGTGCCTACTACCATAAAAAGTTTGCCATCTTTTTCGAGAATAGTGGGCGTCATCGCGCTAAGCATCCGTTTGTTGGGTTCTATTTTATTTGCTTCTGCACCTAGCACTCCAAACATATTAGGAACTCCGGGCTTCGAACTGAAATCATCCATTTCATTATTAAGAAAAAAACCAGAACCCGGCACAACAACATGGGAACCAAACCAACCATTGATAGTGGTGGTTATTGCGACTGCATTTCCTTTCGAATCAACAATTGAAAAGTGTGTGGTCTCTTCCGATTCGTAGCCGGTAATCGTTCCTTCTTTTATCTCAGAACTTGGAGTGGCTTTTGATGGATCGAAATTGTTCATTCGTTGATCATTATATTGATCATCAATCATTTGCTTAATCGGTACTTTAAAAAAATCAGGATCACCTAAATAGATCGCGCGATCGGCATATACCCTGCGTTCAGCTTCTGTCATTAAATGAATAGTTTCAGCAGAATTAAACCCCCATGATTTAATTGGGTACGGCTCTACTGATTTTAAAAGCTGCAACAAACAAACTCCACCGCTGGAGGAAGGTGGCATGGAAATTACTTTATAGTCTTTATAGTTTGCTACTATTGGATCGCGCCAAGCGGAAGAATAATTTTTCAAATCTTCAAGAGTAATCAACCCGTTGCCTCGTTCCATCTCGGCCACAATATCTTCTGCCGTTTTGCCTTCATAAAAACCGGCTCGTCCCTGATCGCGAATGCGTTCCAATGTGTGTCCTAATTCTGTCCATCGAATGGAATCTCCTTTCTGCCAATTATCTTTTAATAGAAATACGGGTTGAACCGTATTATACTTAATAAGGTCTTCTTTCATTTCATTAAACCAATTGGCTTCTCGTTCGGTGAGTACAATTCCGTTTAACGCTAAGTCAATGGCAGGTTGAACTAATTCTGCCCACGGAAGGGTACCATATTTCTTATGTGCCTCCACCATTCCATCAACCGATCCCGGAACACCGGAAGCAAGATGCCCCTCCGTGCTTAACCCTTCAAGTACATTTCCATCCAAATCGAGGTACATATTAGTGGTTGCCTTGCCTGGAGCCTTTTCACGAAAGTCTAAACTGGCCACAGTGCCGTCATTCAAACGCACTACCATAAATCCTCCGCCACCAATATTTCCAGCTGCAGGAAATACAACAGCCAACGCAAATTGCGTAGCGATTGCTGCGTCCACTGCATTACCACCTTTTTTTAAAATATCAACACCAACTTGTGAGGCAAGTGGATGTGCTGTAACTACCATGGCAGAATCAGTAACAAGGCCAACTACTTTTTCTTTCTTTGTATTACAAGCAAGGACTGTAACAGCCAGTAGAAGAATAAGGAAGCGCTTCATGGATAATGGGGTTGGTTTTGTGAACCTAAATGTATTACTTCCGAACGAAGAATACCATGAGCCTGAGAAAAGAAAAAGCCGCGCGGCTAAAACTAAGTGTCCTCGATCACACATTAAAACTGATCGGCAAAAAATCATTTGATGATTTGTACATAGAAGAGATTTGTTCTAAAGTCAAAATCTCTAAAGTAACCTTGTTCAAATATTTTCCACAAAAAGAAGATATACTTTTGTATTTCTTTCGGGTTTGGTGTCTGAAACGTGCAGTGGAATTTAGAGATAAGCCTAAGGAAGGCACTGCCGGCATTATTTACTTGTTCGATAAGCTTGCTGAAGATTGTGAAATACATCCGGGTATAATCCAGAGCCTGTTTGCATACCTATCCGATCTTAAACGACCCCCTAAACCTTTTCCGCTTAAAGCGGAAGAGAAAAAACTTCTGTTTCCAGATATTTCGGATATTCATTTGGTGGAGATTCAATCGCTTGATCAAATGTTTGAGAAGTTGACATTGGAGGCAATCTTTAAAAAGGAAGTAACAAAATCGGCATCTACCCGCGACCTAAGTAACTTACTGACAACTGTGTTTTATGGCTCAGTAATTACAGCTCACATGCAGCAGATAAGCCCAGTGAAGTTTTTCTTTCGCAAGAATTTGGAGATGGTGTTGAAGGGACTTTCGTAAGTCAACAGTCGGCAGTCTATAGGTCTGCGGCAGGTTGATATAAGTTATTAGCGGAGTTTACTAACTCTGGACAGTTGACCGTTAGACTGCGGACTGCTTCACTTCATCCTCACGATCTTTGTCCTCTTTCTCTCGAACATTCGAATATGGCGATTGCCCACAGGAATATCAATCACGTATTTGTTTCCTTTCGACCACATTTTGTACGTGCGTGGTTTTACTACTTTAGTGCCTGAAGAACTGCATGAAAGTAGGAGAAGACCTGAAAACAAAACAAGAAGGATTCTCTTCATAGATGGGTTAGAACTCTAAAAATAGCTTTTTATTTTAAAACAGAGCGAGTAACTTGAGATTCAATAGCAAGACTATGAAAACATTTGATACACTTACTGAAGCGATGGCGGATTTGAAAAGCCGGGGCTATACACAGGATTTCAATTTGCGGTCTGATTGGATTGAATGTCAACCTCTAAATCTTCAATTAAGACCTACCGAATTCCACGTAGATGAAGTGCATCGGTTTGAAGGAATGAATAATCCAGATGATAGTTCAATTCTACTGGCTATTCAATCCAGCACCGGAGTGAAGGGTCTTTTGATTGATGCCTATGGTGTTTACGCAGATACAATCAGTCCTGAAATGGCTAAGCGACTTAGGATAGATTCTGATACATCACATTAATTTAGAATCAAATGGCAAGGCCAATTATTAAAATTGAATGGAGTACAGTTGATTGGCTATTAGAGGGTATAACATTATTTATTTTTCTTGGCATAGTTGTATTTACTATTCTCCAGTATCAAGACTTGCCCAACAGAATACCTACCCATTTTGGCGCTAATGGTAGTGCCAATAGTTTTGGAAGCAAAAGCACTCTTTGGATATTATTTGGTGTAAATTTTGGCATGTATGTTCTATTATCTGCGGTCTCAAAAATTCCACATCACTTTAATTATCTTGTTACAATAACGGAAAACAATGCCCATCGGCAATATACTATTGCATTGAGAATGATGCGGACGCTAAAACTAATGGTAGTCTTGAGTTTTGGGTATATTCTTGTTCGAACAGTGGTTGTAGCAAATGATGAGTCCACGAGTTTGGGGATTTGGTTTTTACCTATGTTCTTAACTACGTTTTTTGTTCCATTTTTATTCTATATAGTCATAAGTAAAAATAAATAAATAAATAACTATGTCATCTACACGAAGATCATTCATCACCACTTCAGCAAAAGCCGCCTTAGGTGCTGGCCTTGCAACAGCTTTTCCGTGGGAAACTTTCGCGAAAGCAAAAAATGCAATCTCAGCTAATGACAAAATTAATGTGGGTGTTATTGGTGTAAATGGTATGGGGTGGTCGGATACGCAATCGTTTATTAAAATACCTGAGGTAAACATTGCCGCTTTATGTGATGTGGATGATAACGTTCTCAATTATCGCAAATATGAGTTAGCAAAAAATGGTCTCCAGACTAAAACCTACAGTGACTATAGAAAGATGTTGGAGAACAAAGATTTGGATGTAATTATTATAGGCACACCCGACCATTGGCATTGCTTGCAAATGGTCGAGGCTTGTGAAGCGGGTAAAGACGTGTATGTGGAAAAACCTATCGGCAATTCTATCGAAGAGTGTAATGCGATGGTTGCTGCGCAAAAGAAATATAATAAAGCAGTTCAGGTGGGGCAGTGGCAACGGAGCATGCCACACTTTGTAGATGCTTTAAATTTTATTAAAACCGGTAAGCTTGGTAAAATAAGAACGGTAAAAGCATGGGCGTACCAAGGTTGGATGAAAAACATTGAAGTTAAACCGGATAGCGCTCCACCCGCTGGCGTTGATTATAATATGTGGCTTGGTCCGGCCACGAAGAGACCATTCAATCCAAACCGATTTCATTTCAACTTTCGCTGGTATTGGGATTATGCGGGTGGCTTAATGACCGATTGGGGTGTTCATTTAATTGATTATGCGTTGTTGGGTATGGATGCCTCGTTTCCCAAATCGGCAGTTGCGTTAGGTGGCAAGTATGCTTATCCGGATGGAGCACATGAAACACCTGATACCTTAGCGGCCGTGTATGAGTTTGATGGCTACAATATGATTTGGGAACATGCACAAAGCATTAGTAACGGAAATTACGGAAAGGATCATGGCATCTCATACATTGGTAACAATGGAACACTAGTACTGTGGCGTGGTGGTTGGGAAGTAATACCGGATGAAAAGAGAATGGAGGCAGTGCCATATCAACCTAATAAAGGTTCAGGTCTTGATTTGCATACAGTAAATTTTATTGAAGCTGTAAAAAGCCGAAGTCTGAATAAACTTACGTGTCCGATACAAGCTGGAGCGCATGTAGCATTAGTTTGTCAGATGGGAAACATCTCCTATAAAACAGGAGCGAAGGTGAGTTGGGATCCTGCCAAGTCAAAGTTTAATGAAGATAAGGCAAATGGCTATTTAGCAGCGAAGTATAATAATGGGTATAAAATTCCTAAAGTTTAGAAATCAATCTGCATTATAATTCCAGGATTGTGAATTCAACCCTGCGGTTGATTTCACGACCATCTATCTCATCATCATTGGATGCGATGGGTCTTGATTCACCGTATCCTATTGCGGTAATTCGATCTGCTCCAATTCCTTTGGATACCAGGTATTGTTTTACAGCTGAGGCTCTGCGTTCAGAAAGTTTCTGATTGTATTGGGTAGGCCCTACATTATCGGTATGTCCAGCAAGCTCAATCTTAATGGTCTGACTGCGGGTAAGCAATTCTATAACGCGATCCAATTCAGGAAATGATTCGGGTTTTAAAATAGCTTTATCAAAATCAAAGAAGACGCTATTTAAAGTAACCATTGCTTTCTCTTCAATAGTTACTACCTCAATAGGTCGTAAGCGAAAGTCTACACGCTTGGTTGTTTCGGTAATGTTTCGCAAATCTATATTTTGACTTTCCGAAATATGGTCTTTGGCTTCAGCGCGAATGCTATACATAAATCCGGTAGGTAGTTTAAGTTCGAATTCACCAGTGACAGGTTCCGATTGTGAAATACCCATGTCTTTTCCATCGGGTAAACGTTCATACACTATTTTGGCAGTCAATGGTAAATTTGATTTAGCGTCTACAAGTTTCCCGGTAACGGTAACCCAGGGTTCGGGAGTTCGTAAAACAGGAAGCTTTACACTAAAAATATCAATATTACTTTCGGTGACTCCACGCGAATAGTATGCATATTCACTATTCAAAGGAATATTAAAGTATAAATCCTCAAGAGGTGAGTTAATCGTCTTCCCCATATTTTCAGGTACCGACCAGTTAGTCCATGTGTCATCTAATCGTTTTGAAACATAGACATCACTACCTCCAAAGCCACTAAATCCTTTTGAGGAGAAGTAGAGCGTCTTATCATCAATAGCAAGGAAGGGCGAAGACTCCTCAGCAGCTGTGTTAACAACTGCCCCTAAATTCAGAGGCTCTGTCCATACACTGTCATCTTGCATAAATGTTACATACAAATCACGATCGCCATGGGTGTCATCCCGTTCTACTGACATCAGCAAAGTCTTACGATTGTTGGCCAAAAAGTAGTTTGCCTTCTCATTAAAATTATAGTCGTTGGTAATGTTAAGAGCGACAGGTTTCGTCCACGCTCCGCCAACATGTGAACTTATGGAAACACCGGCAAGACTTTTCTTTCCATTCTTAACATACTTGTTCCCCAAAATCATAATTACAGACTTTCCATCGGGAGTGGCTGTAATTGTGTTTACAAAATTTGGATAGGCATTATTGAATTGAGTGCCCATATTTTTGGCCAGTGTCCAATTTCCTGATTCATCAAGATTCGAATACCAGATATCTTCCTGGTCTTTTAACCCCCCCACATTTTCAGGATGATTCTTACGGCTGAAGTACAGTGTTTTACCATCAGGCGATAGGAGTGGATTAAGTTCATCATATTCACTATTCACATTGTCATCTAACCGATCAATTACAATTCCGGCAGCGAGGTACGCGGCCAAAGGAATATCAGCAATAATGGGATAACTGGAATCTGTAATCGCTACTGCGTCAATAGCAAAGTAATCAGGAACGGCCGCACCATCGAACTCTAACTTAACGGCAGCTACTTTGAACTTTGTTGGTTCAACAAAAATATTTAACATTCTCCCTTTAAGGGGAACAGCCGTTGGATTAAAATTCATAAGAGGATATTCTCGATCATTTTCATCGTAAACGAAAACCCTAACAAGAGCGCTTGGATTTAACGACTCAGCAATGGCTATTTGCTTAATACCCATAGGGCTATCGAAGCCAAGTTTGATAAATTCCTTTCGGTTGGGCTTGTCGGGCATCCAGGCATTTGGATTTTCTCCTGCTGCAGGAAGCACATTTGGTTTGCCGAGTGCTTGATTAGCAGAGTATTGCACGGGTGTTAACTCAGACGAAACCTGAATTACTTTGGATGCCCATTTTACAACCTGTGAATTAGCATGTATGAAAGTTGCAGTAACAATAAGCGCAACAAGCAGAAGTCGATTCATAAAAAAATAAAATATAATAGCCATCTTGGATAGGCTATAAATAATTAAATATAAATCCAACTTTCGAAAATCCAAGAAGTTCAATTTTAACTCGTTGCTTTGAGAAGAAGTTTCTTACACTAAAATTATCATGCTGTTTGTATAACAGGTTCAGAGCACTATATTTGCACCCTGTTTTAGCAGAAAGCGGTTTAATTTGGAATTTCATGTTCCATCCTCAATTTGTTAGAAAAGGAAATTGGTCTGGTAGTTCAGCTGGTTAGAATGCCTGCCTGTCACGCAGGAGGTCGCGGGTTCGAGTCCCGTCCGGACCGCAAAAGCCCCGCATCTCGCGGGGCTTTTTTGTTTCATTTTGATGAATACCGTTGAATTAGAAGAGGAATTACGCCTCACATCGCCTGATATTTCCAGTTATCGGTAATCCATTCCTTAACAATTTGGCAATAATTACTTTTGAATACATGAAAGGAAAAGGCCATGGAAATTAAACCACTTTTTTTAAAAGGACTGATTAATGCACTATTAATTGAAGCTATCATTGTAGTGCTTTTGATGCTTTAATAGAATTGAGCTAAGTCATTAATAATCATATCCCCTTAAGTTGTATGGCTTAAGGGGTTTTCTATTTTTAAGACCCACCAATTTCTACTAAATGAATAGCCTTTCATCCATAAAGGCCATAATTTCAAAATTATCTTAATTTTGTAGTCTTAATAAATTAACCCTGGGTAAATGAATCTGTTGGATTTTGAAAAGCCCATCGCGGAACTGGAAGGAAAGCTTGCCGATATGAAACACCTGGCGGATGGTAGTGATGATTCGGTAAAGAAGGCAGTTCAAGCGTTGGAGAAGAAGATCACCGACCTGAAGAAAGAAACGTTCCAAAACCTTACTGGCTGGCAGAGGGTACAACTATCCCGTCATCCTGATCGGCCATATACTCAAGATTATATCTATGAACTAACTACTGACTTTATTGAACTGCATGGCGACCGCACTGTGAGCGATGACAAAGCAATGGTGGGTGGCCTAGGAACTATTGATGGTCAAACCTTTATGCTGATCGGTCAACAAAAAGGACGCAATACAAAACAACGTCAAATGCGAAATTTCGGGATGGCAAATCCTGAAGGATATAGGAAGGCGTTGCGGTTGATGAAAATTGCTGAGAAGTTTAATAAACCCATTGTTACATTCATTGATACCCCCGGAGCCTTCCCAGGGCTTGAAGCGGAAGAGCGCGGTCAAGGTGAAGCTATTGCACGAAACCTAAAAGAGATGTTTATGCTTAAGGTTCCTGTTATCTGCATAGTAGTGGGCGAGGGAGCATCGGGTGGTGCATTAGGAATCGGTATTGGCGATCGTGTTTTTATGTTAGAGAACTCGTGGTATTCTGTAATTTCACCGGAAAATTGTTCAGCCATTTTATGGAGGAGCTGGGATTTTAAAGAACAAGCTGCTGCTTTATTGAAACTTTCATCGAAAGATATGCATGCGCTAAAGTTGGTTGACGGAATAGTTAATGAGCCATTGGGCGGAGCGCATACGAACATTAAGGCAATGGCCGATGAAGTAAAAAAGGTGATCATGGAAAATTTCCATGAACTCAACAAGCTTACACCACAAGAACGAATTGATCAGCGCATTGAGAAGTTTTGTTCGATGGGAGTTGTGAAGGAATAATTCAATTTTTAAGAATATAAAGTATAAATTGAGGTCGCGCAAAGCGACCTTTTTTTATTGTACCTACCTTGAATGCAAATGAATTTACATGTAATCAATACCGGATTTTTTAAGTTGGATGGCGGTGCTATGTTTGGTGTTGTTCCCAAATCTATTTGGCAGAAATCAAACCCCGCTGATGAAAATAATCTGTGTTCGTGGGCCATGCGCTGTTTGCTCATTGAAGATGGTGAAAGACTCGTGTTGATTGATAATGGACTTGGTGACAAGCAAGACGCAAAGTTCTTCAGTCATTACTATTTACACGGTAACGACTCTCTGCTTAAATCGTTAAACCAAGTTGGATTCTCTACAGATGACATTTCGGATATGTTTCTTACCCATCTTCACTTCGATCATTGCGGAGGTGGAGTAAAAAGGGAAAATGAGATGTTAGCACTCACGTTTAAAGAAGCTATTTATTGGAGCAATGAAGATCATTGGAGTTGGGCAACAAAACCAAATCCACGCGAGAAGGCTAGTTTCCTTTCGGAAAACATTTTACCCATGCAGGAGAGTGGTCACTTGAAATTCATCCATCAAAAAGAAAAATCTCCCTTTGAATTTATGGAAATATTTTATGCATCTGGTCACACCGATGCTATGATGATCCCTAAAATAAAATATAAGGAGCACACGATTTGTTTTGTGGCAGATCTACTACCCTCGGTGGGTCATATTCCTTTGCCTTATGTAATGGGATACGATACACGACCACTTCTTACCCTTGAAGAGAAGTCGGTATTTTTGAAAGAAGCAGCTGACAAGGGCTACATCTTATTTCTGGAACACGATCCGGTTAATGAGTGCTGCACAGTTAAGCATACTGAAAAGGGAGTGCGACTTGATAGAACCTTTAGCTTAAAGGAAGTTCTATGAAACGCGGATTAGTGTTATCGGGTGGTGGAGCGCGCGGCATAGCTCATATAGGGGTACTCAAGGCATTAGATGAGATGAATATCACCTTTGATTGCATTTCGGGCACCAGTGCAGGATCGATTGTTGGAGCTTTATATGCAAATGGACATAAACCTGATCAAATTTTTGAGCTCATAAAAAACCTGAGCATTTTCAAGTCAATGCGGCCTGCTTTTGCCTGGACCGGTTTACTTTCGTTAGATGGATTGAAAGAGGTGATACTGAATGAAATTCCCGGAAACAATTTTTCAGACCTGAAAATCCCTTTAACTGTTGCAGCTACAGATATCCGGAAAGGTAAAATTCACTATTTCTCCGAAGGAGATTTGTCAAGAATAATTATGGCTTCCTGCTGCATCCCAGCAATTTTTAATCCTGTAACGATTGATAATAATTTATATGTTGATGGCGGTTTACTTGACAATCTTCCGGTGAAACCGATTCGCAATAAATGTGATTTTATTATCGGATCGCATTGTAATCACATCAGTCCGAATTTTGATACAAGTAATATCAAATTAGTGATTGAACGTAGTTTGTTAATAACGATTCATGCCAATACCGAAGTGAGTCGTGGATTGTGTGATGTATTTATTGAGCCCCCACGTATGGATAGGTTTAGTAGTTTGAATCTTAGCAAAGCAAAAGAGATCTTCGATTTTGGGTATCATTTTACAAAAGAGAACTTCCTACCTCATCATTTTCAAAAGAACGAAGCGGCATGAGTTCATCACTAAATTTTAAAGATACAATTCTTCAAGGCATTCCTAACGTGTTGCCCGCAGCCAGGCCATTTGACCCCAACGTCAATCATGCGCCAAAGCGAAAAGACATCTTAACCATTGATGAAAAAAAGTTAGCGGTAAAAAATGCGCTTCGATATTTCCATCCACGTCATCATAAAATTCTTGCGTCAGAGTTTTTCAATGAACTTCAAACCTATGGGCGGATATACATGTATCGATTTCGTCCGGATTACAAAATGTACGCTCGTCCAATAGGCGATTATCCATTTAAGTCATTACAGGCTGGTGCCATTATGTTGATGATTCAGAATAATCTTGATCCTGCAGTAGCTCAACATCCGCATGAGTTGATTACGTATGGAGGTAATGGAGCAGTGTTTCAAAATTGGGCACAGTATTTATTAACCATGAAGTATCTAGCCACTATGACTGATGAGCAAACGCTTCATATGTATTCAGGTCATCCTATGGGATTGTTTCCTTCGTCACCCGAAGCTCCGCGTGTTGTTGTTACAAATGGCATGATGATACCGAATTACTCTAAACCCGATGATTGGGAAAAGTATAATGCGTTGGGTGTAACCCAATATGGACAGATGACGGCAGGTAGTTACATGTATATAGGACCGCAAGGAATTGTGCATGGTACAAACATTACTATTTTGAATGCCGGTCGAAAAATTTCAAAACAAAAGGAAGGACTGGCCGGAAAACTTTTTGTTACCTCTGGCTTAGGAGGTATGAGTGGTGCGCAGCCAAAAGCAGGAAACATTGCCGGGTGTATTACTGTGATTGCAGAGGTAAACGAAAAGGTAACTCAAAAACGATTTGAGCAAAAATGGGTAGATGAAGTCATTGGCGATTTGAATGAGTTGGTAACACGAGTTGCAAGAGCAAAAAAAGATAAAGAAACTATTTCAATTGCCTATCAAGGGAATATTGTTGACGTGTGGGAAAAGTTTGACCAGGAGAATATTTTTATAGAGTTAGGCTCAGATCAAACTTCGCTGCATAATCCGTGGGCTGGAGGATATTATCCTGTGGGACTTTCTTTTAATGAGGCCAATAAATTAATGGCTGAAAATCCTGTTGAGTTTAAAGATAAAGTACAAGAGTCACTTCGCAGGCAAACGGATGCAATCAATCGGCATACTGCAAAAGGGACATACTTTTTCGATTATGGAAATGCTTTTCTGTTGGAAGCATCGCGAGCGGGTGCGGATGTGATGGCGCCTAACAAAATTGATTTTAGATACCCTTCTTATGTTCAGGATATCATGGGGCCCATGTGTTTTGATTATGGCTTTGGGCCTTTTAGATGGGTATGCACATCTGGAGATGAGAAAGACCTAGATTATACAGATCAATTAGCGCAGAATGTTTTAGAACAAATTTCTTTGAGTGCCGATCCGGAAATTCAATCACAATTGAACGATAACATTCAATGGATCAAGGCTGCTAAGAAAAACAAATTAGTGGTGGGATCACAAGCACGCATCTTATATGCCAATGCAGAAGGTAGAATTAAAATTGCAATGGCTTTTAATCAAGCTATTAAAGCAGGAAAGATAGGGGCCGTTGTTTTAGGTCGTGATCACCATGATGTTTCCGGTACGGATAGTCCATACCGTGAGACTTCTAATATTTATGACGGATCACGTTACACAGCCGACATGGCAATTCACAATGTGATTGGTGATTCCTTTCGGGGTGCAACCTGGGTTTCCATCCATAATGGAGGTGGCGTAGGCTGGGGAGAAGTAATTAATGGTGGGTTTGGTTTGTTGTTGGATGGTTCCGATGATGCTGAAAGAAAGTTGAAATGCATGTTATATTTTGATGTAAATAACGGAATTGCGCGCAGGGCTTGGGCTCGCAACACAGGTGCTCTCTCAACTATTGAAAAAGAGATCTCCTCGTTAACACAAATTACCATTCCTTACTTAGCGGATGATGTGATACTAGACTCATTGCAATAATGTTTCGATTCTTAGCAAAATTTATTTTCAAGATTGCCGGATGGAACGTAGAAGGCAATTTTCCGGCTGGACTTAAAAAGTATATTATCGCTGTTGCTCCGCATACGAGTAACTGGGATTTTCCGATTGGGGTGTTAGCTCGAAGTGTTTTGCATATTGAGAAAGCAAAATTTCTTGGAAAAGATTCGTTATTCAAACCACCTTTCGGTTGGTTTTTCAGGTGGTTAGGCGGCTATCCGGTCGATCGATCGGGCAGACACGATATGGTTCAACAAGTAGTGAATATCTTTAATAAGCATGATGATTTTATTGTGGCCATGGCACCGGAAGGCACGCGCAAAAAAGTTGATAAATTAAGAACAGGTTTTTATTTTATTGCAAAAGGTGCCAACATACCTATTATCCCTGTTGGCTTTGATTTCGAAAAGAAGCTTATTAAAGTGAGCGAGCCCTTTTACCCCACCAATAATCAAGACCAGGACATGCAGTCTTTAATTGAGTTTTATCGTAAAATCAAAGGAAAGAATCCTGAGTTAGGAATTTGATTGATACTGAAGCATTTATAGATTTCGTAGGAATCTTAAAAGTTATACTAAACTCTTCTTAGCAACGTTTTTCCAGAAATTCGGCCTTATCTTTGTATTGATAGGAAAATAAACAAAAACTAATATGAAAAAATTATTCTTTGCAGTACTCGTATTTGCCTGTATGGGCTTAGCCAAACAAAGTGTTGCTCAGGTTCAATTTGCTTTGGGTGTGAAAGGCGGACCTAATTTTGCAAACTTGGATACCAAATCAAGTCCTGGAGAAAATTATAAAAACCGGACAGGTTTCCATGGGGGAGCGTTTGCTCTTTTCAAATTTACTAAAGTGGGTATTCAACCCGAACTTTTATTCTCAAAACAAGGATCTAACATCCAGATCAATTCGCAAGACGGTGAAGCTAACTTTGATTACATTAATATTCCAATCATTTTAAAGCTCTATACGGTTGCTGGGATTAACATTCAGGCAGGCCCGCAATTTGGATTTCTATCGGGTGGAGAAGTTAAGCAGACCGTCAATGGAATTAAAACAACACAAGATGCTAAAGATTTTTATAAGGGTTCTGACCTTAGCTTAGCGTTGGGCTTAGGCTGGGATCTACCTTTTGGGTTAACATTGGATGCTAGATACAATCTTGGGTTGTCAAAGATTAATGATGGACCAAACAATAATGAAGCTAAAAATCAGGTATTTCAAATCTCTGCCGGTTTTAAAATCATAAAGCTAGGTAAGTAGTAATTTGAAACTAAACGCACTAGAAAGCCCCTACATTGGGGCTTTTTTATTTTGTAAGGTTAAGTTTAATTTCGCGACCAAAGTTTTATGAGCTACGCTGAAACAATTACTTACCTGTATAACAATCTCCCCATGTTTCAGCGAGTGGGGTCAATTGCCTACAAGCCAAATTTAACAAATACGTTAAAGTTGTGTGAGGCGTTGGACAATCCTCATCATAAATTCAAATCTATACATGTTGCGGGTACCAATGGAAAAGGAAGTGTATCGCACATGCTTGCCGCCATCTTGCAAACAGCAGGCTACAAAACCGGACTTTACACTTCACCCCACCTAAAAGAATTTACAGAACGAATTCGTATCAATGGAAATGAAATTGATCAGGATTTTGTAGTTGATTTTGTAGAAAGAATTAAACCTGAAATTGAAAAACTTAAACCTTCATTTTTTGAGATAACAGTTGCCATGACGTTCGACTACTTCGCACAACAAAAAGTGGACATTGCTGTGATTGAAACCGGCATGGGTGGCAGGCTTGATTCAACTAATGTAATTAACCCTATACTGTCGTTGATCACCAACATTAGTTGGGATCACAAAGATTTATTAGGTGACACGCTGCAAAAGATTGCAGGTGAAAAGGCAGGTATCATCAAAGCGCATACACCTGTTGTTATAAGTGAACGACAGGAAGAAGTGCAGGCTGTATTTGAAAGCAAAGCAAGTGAGTGTAGAAGTGAATTGATCTTTGCCTCAGATCGATATCAGGCACG
>CAWBCB010000059.1:0-4938 GCA_963787095.1 uncultured Cytophagales bacterium
TTTCGTACTCTTGCAACAGCATCCTTTACTTGATTTGTATCACTGTTTTTTTATTTGCCCTTGTATCGTTACCATTTTTAAGAACAGACATTAGCATTCGCTCGGTAGCACTTAGTCGTCATGCTTCAAAAGTTAGCATGGTGCGTAGCATTGCCTTCGGGCCGAAAAAACATATAATCATTGAACTCTCATTCTAAATGTTCCCCGCCCCACAAACTTATTTTCCTAACTACTCCCGCACCTCAATTATTTATTTGAGTTGCATTATGGCAGTTGTTGTGGGGTTGGCTTTGTTACCTTACTTAAAAACAGATATCAGCATTCGCTCGGCAGCCCTTATTCGTCCGGCTTCGGAGGTAAGTGCGGTGCGCAGCATTGCCACCGGGCGTGTGCAACAGACTAACCTTATTGAAAACAACAAAGTAAAAGCGGGACAGTTGCTGTACGTGCTGGAGTCGGAGACGTTGAATGAGCAAGAAAATTTTTTTTCAGAAAAAATAACCTTGAAGGAAACGTTTATTAAAGATGCTGAAATGGTGCTCGCCACCTCCCAATCAATCTCTAATACATCTTTTATAAATGCCTTTTATCGGCAAAGCTATTTTGCCTTTCGTCAGCGCATAAGTGAGGCACAAACGGTGCACGCAAAAGCCAAACAAGCGTATGATCGGCAACTAAAATTGTATACTCAAAAAGTGATTGCTGCTGCCGAGTTTGAAAATTTTCAGTTTGAACTTGACAAAGCAAGTGATGCGCTTAACCAGATAAGAGAAGCCCAGCATAGCCAATGGCAAAATGAACTAAAGAATTTGCAAGATGAAAAGCGCGAGTTGGAGAGCCAGTTGGTGCGGGTGCAAAAAGAAAAAAGCATGCTAACCGTACATGCACCTGTGAGTGGCACCGTGCAAAATGTAGCGGGTGTGTATGCAGGCGGCCTTGTGTTTGCTAATCAGGAGCTGGCACAAATCAGTCCTGATACTAACCTGTTGGTAATTGCCTATGTGCAACCCAACGATATTGGCTTTATAAAAAAAGATATGCCTGTGCGCTTGCAGGTGGATGCATTTAATTATAACCAGTGGGGCCTAGCCAATGGTATTGTTACCGCAGTGCCACAAGACATAAAGATTATTGATAACAAGCCAGTGTTTGAAGTGCGGTGTTCGTTAGATAAAGATTTTCTGCAACTCAAAAATGGCTATAAAGGTCTTTTAAAGAAAGGTATGACGTTGCAAGCACGCTTTATTGTTACTGAGCGAACGCTTTGGCAACTACTCTATGATAAGGTAGACGATTGGCTGAATCCAAATCTAAAATAAATATCGAAACTCCACCCTCTCTTCTGGAGAGGGGATGGGGGTGAGGTCATGAAAAAGATTACCAAAATAAAACAACGCGATATCACGGACTGTGGGGCAGCTTGCCTTGCATCTATTGCAGCGCATTATGAGTTGCAACTGCCAGTGGCGCGCATTCGCCAATTAGCGTCAACCGATAAAAAGGGCACTAATGTGCTAGGCATGATTGAGGCCGCTGAAAAAATTGGCTTTCAGGCCAAAGGAGTAAAGGGGCCATTTGAAAGTCTTTTTAAAATACCAAAGCCAGCTATTGCCCACGTCATCATCAAAGAAGTTCTTCAGCATTATGTGGTGATCTATGATGTTACTACAAAGTATGTTGAAGTAATGGATCCGGGTGATGGGCAAGTGCATCGGCATACTCACGAAGATTTTAAAAAAATCTGGACAGGCGTTTTGATTTTGTTACTGCCAGGAGAAACCTTTCAGAAGGGTGGTAAAACAGAATCGATGACCACCCGCTTTTGGCGTTTAGTGCAGCCGCATAAAAGTATAATGACCCAGGCATTGTTTGGGGCGTTAGTGTATACAATCCTCGGTCTTTCCACCTCCATCTATGTGCAAAAGATTGTGGACTACGTGCTTGTCGATGGCAATCGTAATCTTCTCAATCTAATGAGCATAGTTATGGTGGCGCTTTTACTGCTATCTATTTTTATTGGATATACAAAAAGCCTGTTTACGGTGCAAACAGGTCAGATGATTGACTCGCGCCTCATCCTGGGATATTATAAACATTTACTCAAACTGCCTCAGCAATTTTTTGATACCATGCGCGTGGGTGAAATTCTTTCCCGGATTAATGATGCAGTAAAGATCAGAGCTTTCATTAATGATGTATCGATCAATTTGGCAGTAAACTTTTTCATGATCGTGTTTTCTTTCGCGCTCATGTTCACTTACTATTGGAAATTAGCCGTTGTGATCTTGCTGGTGATTCCGTTTTATTCCATTATTTATTATATCACCAACAGATTGAACAAAAAGGCAGAGCGTAAGCTAATGGAAAATTCCGCAGAACTGGAATCTCAATTAGTGGAGTCCCTAAACTCTATGAGTACAATCAAAAGTTTTGGGCTAGAGCAACACGCAAGTATAAAAACAGAAGTCAGGTTTTATAACTTATTGCAAACTGTTTATAAATCAGGACTTAATAATTTATTCTCGGGTTTTTCTACTGAGTTTATTTCAAAGCTCTTTACCATAATTTTATTATGGGTAGGTGCTGGGTTTGTGTTAGATGGTAAAATTACACCGGGCGAGCTTTTATCATTTTATGCATTGATAGCCTACTTTACTGGTCCGGTAAGCAGCTTAGTTGGCATGAATAAAACCATTCAAAATGCGATGATTGCTGCAGATCGTTTGTTTGAAATTATGGACCTGGAGCGCGAGAGTGCAGAGAACAAAGTGACTCTTACCCGTGAAATGGTAGGTGATATAGAATTTAAAAACGTAGCCTTTCGTTATGGCTCTCGGGTAACTGTCTTCAACGATTTTAATCTAACTATCCCGAAAGGAAAAGTAACGGCATTAGTTGGAGAAAGTGGATCTGGAAAATCGACTCTGATTAATATCTTACAAAACCTCTATCCGATTTTGTCGGGCAGCATTCGATTGGGCGAGTACCATTTAAAATACATTGAGAATAATTCACTCAGGCAATTGATAGCAGTTGTACCGCAAAAAGTTGATCTGTTTGCTGGCAACGTGGTTGACAACATCGCTATTGGCGATTATCAGCCTGACATGAAGAAGATCATTTCTATCTGTACCTCCCTAGGTATTTTAGATTTTATTGAAAAACTTCCAGCTAGCTTCAATACTTATCTTGGCGAAAATGGTGCAACGCTTTCTGGTGGGCAAAAGCAGCGATTGGCAATCGCCAGGGCTTTATATAAAGATCCTGAAATATTAATTTTAGATGAAGCTACTTCGTCCTTAGATTCTACCTCTGAGCAGTACGTGCATCGAATGGTTGAGTTGATGCGGGAGAAAGGAAAAACTGTAATCTTAATTGCTCACCGGCTTAGCTCTGTATTGCGAGCCGATAAAATTGTTGTTCTTGATAAAGGAGTTGTGGTTGAAGAGGGCGTTCATGATGAATTGATTGAAAAACAGAAGCACTATTATGAACTGTGGCGACAACAATTTCCATTTGCTCACGAATTAGTTCAATCAACCAGATGAGTAATTGATTAAAGAATAAACACAATTTAGAATAGGCATTATTAGCATAATAAAAATTTAGTTGCCAGAATAAATAAAATAGAATTTAGTATTATTGTTATCAAACAAAACAACCTATGCATAAAAAACAAACTTTAACCCTTTGGTTCATGCTTGCCGCGATAACGGTAAGTTTTAGCCAGGCTCGAAAGATTGAGTTCACCGAATACGATCTGCCCAATGGTCTTCACGTAATTTTACATAAGGATAATACAACCCCCATTGTGGCGGTGTCTGTGTTATATCATGTAGGCTCTAAAAATGAAGACCCAAACCGTACTGGCTTTGCACATTTCTTTGAGCATTTATTGTTTGAAGGAACAGAAAATATTAAGCGCGGAGAGTTTGATAAATATTTACAAAATGCGGGTGCCACGAATAACGCAAACACGTCAAACGACCGTACCTTTTATTATGAAGTACTTCCTTCCAATCAAATGGAGTTGGGTTTATGGATGGAGTCGGAGCGCATGTTGCACGCCAAAATTGAACAGATTGGTGTAGACACACAACGTGAAGTGGTGAAAGAAGAAAAGCGTCAGCGTATGGATAACCAACCTTACGGGAGTATTCTTACAGAGGTGTTGAAGCATGCTTACACCGTGCATCCGTATCAATGGGCGCCTATTGGTTCATTGGATCATTTGAATGCTGCCTCTCTTGAGGAGTTTATTGCGTTTTACAAAACATTTTACGTTCCTGAAAATGCAACCTTGTCTATAGCGGGAGATATTGATATCGAACAAACCAAAGCAGCGGTTGCAAAATATTTTAAAGACATCCCAAAAGGAGGAAAGAAAATTCCACGCCCAACGGTAGTAGAACCGCCACAAAATGCAGAAGTGCGTGATGTTGTGTTTGACAACATTCAATTGCCGGCTGTTATTGAAGCCTATCACATACCGCCCCAGGGCACACCCGATGCCTATGCATTGGATATGTTGAGCACGGTGCTGAGCGGTGGACAAAGTTCGCGCATGTATAAGGCGTTGGTAGATGAGCAAAAGAAGGCGCTTACGGTACAAGCGTTCCCTTTTTCATTAGAAGATCCCGGGCTTTACCTCGTGTTTGGCATTGTGAATATGGGGGTTGGAGCTGATGATTTGGAGAAAGCAATGGATACTGAAATTGAGAAAGTGCAAAAGGAATTGATCTCTGAAAAGGAATTTCAAAAAATTCGGAATCAAATGGAGAGCCAGTTTGTGCAGCAAAATTCTTCTGCTGTGGGCATAGCGGAGCAGCTTGCGAATTACCATGTGTATTACAAAGATGCAAACTTGGATCAATACTGAAATAGATAGTTACATGAAAGTAACGCGCGAAGATTTACAGAGGGTAGCTAAAAAATACT
>CAWBCB010000060.1:0-8859 GCA_963787095.1 uncultured Cytophagales bacterium
TGAGTAAAAACACTACGTTGTTCTTCTCATCGGATATTACTTTTATAACAGCGTCAGTAAATTCCTCCCACCCTTTTTTTTGATGTGATCCTGGCGAAGAGCCTCTAACCGTAAGTGTTGCATTAAGAAGCAATACTCCTTGGTTCGCCCATCGCTCCAAATCACCACTTTTGGGAAAAGGTTTACCTAAATCCTTCTCAATTTCTTTAAAGATGTTTTTCAGCGAAGGTGGCATGGTAATTCCGTCTCGAACGGAAAAACAAAGCCCATTTGCCTGCCCCATTCCGTGGTACGGATCCTGCCCAATAATCACTACTTTCAGGTCCTTAAAATCAGCGCAATCAAAAGCTCTGAATATTTCTTTCCCGGGTGGAAATACCGTTTGTGTGCGGTATTCTTCCTTAACAAAATCTGTTAATTGGTTAAAATAGGGTTGTTCAAACTCAATTTTGAGCTTTTCTTTCCAGGAAGGTGCTATTTTAACATCAGAGGTCATGAAATTTATTTTCGGTGAACGAATTAGCTTATCAGATTGAAAAATAGAAAAAAATGATATTTTTGAACGAATGATTGCTGAAATAACACAAGGTATTAAAGTAACTGTGGAAACGGAGTATCAACCCTCCTACTCAAGTCCCAGCCAATATCACTATGTGTTTACCTATCGCATCACCATCGAAAACCAAAGTGAATTTACGATTCAATTGCTGCGCAGGCGCTGGAACATTTTTGACGCTGCTTTTCAATCACGCGAAGTAGAAGGCGAAGGTGTGGTTGGTCAGCAACCCGTTTTAGAACCCGGCCAAGTTCATCAATATGTTTCTGGATGTAATCTTAAATCAGGCATTGGCAAAATGGTTGGCACCTATCAAATGGAACGCATTGTTGATGGTTTTACGTTTGAAGTTGTAGTACCCGAGTTTACCATGGTTGCACCCTTGCGACTCAATTAATCGTTCCTTAGCGATTCTTATCAATCTTCCCGTAAAACAGTTATCTTTTACTTTTCAGATTTAGCGTGGCGCTTTCCTTCAAGATAAAATCATATCTCAATCATTGGCTGCATGCGGTGGATGAGCATTCTATTCACTCACCCTATTTTTTCGATTTTTATGAAAAAGTAATTCTCAATAAGAATCAAATCTCAGGTTTTGATGAGATAGAACAGGTACGCAATAAGCTCCTTCAAAGTACGCTCGAAATTGAGGTGAAAGATTTAGGAGCTCAATCAAATCATTTTAAAAGTGAAAAGAGAGTTTTATCTAAAGTAGCTGAAACCAGCATTAGCCCACGTTCGCTATGTGAATTGTTATTTAGATTAGTCAATTATATGGATGCAACTTCGATAATTGAATTAGGTACATCAGCCGGAATCACATCCCTTTATCTTGCAAAACAACCCCATTCCAAAGTCATCACGTTTGAAGGAAATAAAGAGTTAATCAATATCGCTCAAGCCCATTTTGAATATTTTGAAACCAAGAACATAAAACTGATTGAAGGAAATCTCGACAATACCCTTTCTGACTACCTTCAAAATCCAGCCAAAATTGATTTTGCTTTGATGGATGCCAACCATCGGTATGAACCCACTATGCGGTACTTCAATTTGTTATCGAAACGCATTGCCCATAAGGGAATCATTGTGTTGGATGATATCTATCACTCAGAAGAAATGGCTAAAGCCTGGAAAGAATTAAGCAAGCACGAATTGGTTTACGGCAGTGCTGACTTGTTTCGATGTGGCATTCTGTTCTTTGATCCGGCTCTTAATCGACAACACTTTGTTTGGAAGATGTAGTGCATTGGTAATCATTTCAATAAAAGTTATTTTTACATCTGAAATTTTAATTATGACACAACCAACCACCCCCGCTCCTGCTCCCAAAAAATCAAGTAGCAAAACGGGCATTATTATCGGCATTCTTGCTGTAATCGTGATTGTTCAAAGCATTAAAATATACCTGGATTATCAGGAAAAAGTTGAAGTGAAGGAGGAGTTGGCCACTACGGAAGAAGATCTGGCCTCTACCATGCAGCGATTGAATGACGTAAAGTTAGAGCTTGATCAAAAGATTGCAGAGATTGAAAAGTTGGGGGGTGATGTGACTGAGTTAGAGAAAGCAAAAGCCGAAGTAACAGCCGAGTTAAATCGGAGTAATAGCCGAAGCACCAAGGCAATCAAAGAATTGAAAGACAGACTAGAAGGATACGAAGAGTTGCTTAAGTTGAAAGATGACGAAATTGACAAACTGAAATCAGTAAACAAAGAGCTGTTTTCTGAAAACAGAACCTTGAAGACAAAGCAAAATGTATTGAATGATTCACTCAACACACTTACTAAAAACAAGGAAGAACTGGCTTCTAAAGTTGCCATTGCATCGCAGTTAAAAGCAGAAAAAATTTCGTTGGTTTCAGTAACAGCCAAAGGAAAAGAGCGAGATTCTCCATTCAGGAAAAGACAATTAGAGAAAATTAAAGTTGAATTTAACATTGCCGAAAACAAAGTAGCACCTATTGAAGGCAAGAAGATTCTCATCCGCATTATTGATGAGAATGGCCAACCTATTTTTGATACAACAAAAGGTTCAGGCACGTTTATGCTCAATGGTAAAGAAGAATTTTATACCTCTGCTCAGGAAATTTTGTTTGATAACACAGGACAGAAACTGATTTACATTTACGATAAAGGATCGGAATACACTGCAGGACACTATCTGGTAGAAATATACACCGATGGCTACCTGATGGGCACTACTCAGTTTGATGTGAAGTAGTGGCCACCAAGTCGTGCCTCTGGTGGTGGCACGGCTTAATCTTTTACACTATTCAGCGAAAGCAACTTTAAAATCCAATTTGGTAATGGTTTGGATGCATCTCGGTTTTTCAAATTGAGATACCATCCTATCTTTTCGATGATGGGTATTTTGTGAGTCTCAACTAACTCCACCAAAGTGCCATCCGGATCCTCGCAATAAGCAAAATGTCCAGCAGCCTTACCCATATCAAATGAATTGCGACTGTCAACAGTAAATTCAAATCCCTTTTCAGTGCATGTTTTAGACAGATCGTCCATGTTTGTTACATCAAAGCATACGTGGATGTAACCCTGATCGCCCCACCAACGATTTTGAAATATTTTTTCAGGCCGTGCAGCTGCCACCTGAATTAGTTCAACCTCATGTTGCCCCAACAGTTTACCAAATGCTCCTTGTCGGGTTAAAGATGATCTCAATAAAACTCTGCGAAATGAATGAGTACCACGTGGCAATTTCTCCAAATCGTCAAATCGTCTCGACTCATCATAAACCACCTCTTTAAACCCAAGAATATCACGATATAACTTAAGAGCCTTATCAATATCGGTAACCCCGATTATACATCCTGCAACACCACCAAAATTTTGGTTACGATCCTGAAACCAACTGGTTGATTCAATTATCTCAAGCAAATTTGAATACGGATCAAAAGCAAAAAAATGCTTCCTCCCATCAGGAGCTACAGCAGGTTCACTAACTATCGTTACTCCTTTTTCGACCATACTTTTATGAGCCTCCACAACAGAACGAGTCTTGATTTTCACAACACAAACCCCCGTATCGCCAAGTTCAATTTTTGGCTGAGGGTGTGGCGAGCGGCTGGTGTACTGCCATATTTCTAATCCTGCACCACCCTCAAGGTTCATAGCCAAAATAGCATAGCGCTGATGAGCAATGCCACCCGTATACCGAGTCATTAGGGCCGCTGTAGCGTGATCACGAAAAATAGGCACATTCATGCCAAAAACTTTGCGATACCAAGCCCAGGCTTCTTCAGCATCTGTTACACCAAGCCCAATCTGTTGAATTCCGTTTATATTATACCCCATTCCTTATCTATAAGTCAGCAATTTGCTATAAGTTTTTTTTATTTCAAGGGGATTTACCTTCAAATAAAACATTGTAAAGGCAATAAAATTTACAATTTGAACTCTTAACCAGCTGTTTGTCGCATACTTTCTGTCGGAAACCAGAACATTTTTTGGAATAATCCGAAATGAATGTTTGCTTCTAAGCCTGGCAATAAAGTCATAATCCTCCATTGTTGCATAGTATTGATTGAAGCCGTTCAACTCATCAAAGACTTCCTTTACCACAAATAAAGTTTGATCCCCACCTCGGCACATGAGTCCTTTAAATCGGGTGCAGTATGCATTTAGTTTTAAGATCCTTTTAGCAGAGTCGAACTGATATCGATAGCAGCCTGCTGAATACTTGAGATGGATAGATTCCCTTATGTCAGCAACAAATGAAGGTTGAAGTTGAACATCGGCATGAACAAAGTAGAGCACATTACCTGTGGCTGCCTTTGCCCCTAAGTTCATTTGATTTGAGCGCGCACAAACATCTGAATGTAGAACTGTTGCCCCAGAACTTAATGCCGCATTACACGTGTTATCGGTGCTTCCCCCATCTACAACTATAATCTCGCAAATAGCATAAGAGCCATATTCGGTAATAAATGCCACAAGTTGTTGAATCCTTTCCTCCTCGTTATAGGTAGGAATGATCACACTTAACTTGAATTCATTGAGCAACTTCATACTGGCATAAAAATAGTGTCATTATCAAGACATAAAGTATAATTACAAGAATTTGTCAGGCAGCAATGGTTTAACTTTAAAACATGGGTTGTCGTAATAAAAGAAAAATGAATATGAAAAGGGTTGCATTGATTGGGTTACTTCTAGTTAGTTTTTTTTCAAGTCGTGCGCAAAGTAAACCTACTCATGAATCATTGGATGGATTGCTAAAGAAGTACGTTTCAAAAGAAGGCAATGTAAACTATAAGGGGTTTATCAAAGATACAGTTGCTTTAAACCAGTACCTGTCGATGCTCAGTAAGAATCCGCCCAATGAAAAGACCTGGAGTAAGGAAGAGCAAATGGCTTATTGGATTAATGCCTACAATGCATTTACCATCAAGCTCATCACAAAATATTACCCTATTAAAAGCATAAAGGATATAGGTAGCAGCATTCAGATACCCTTTGTAAATACTCCATGGGATATCAAATTTATAACTATTGGAAAGGAGAAAATGGATCTCAATAACATCGAGCACGGAAAATTGAGAAAGCTGTTTGATGACCCTAGAATTCATATGGCGCTTGTATGTGCAAGCAAATCCTGCCCCATCCTGTTAAATGAAGCGTACGATCCAAAGAGACTGGACGAACAATTGAATAAGCAGGCAAAGGCCTTTTTGGCCGATCCATTCCGAAACAAAATATCAGCCGACAAACCCCAATTGAGTATGATATTTAAGTGGTACTCAATGGATTTCAACAAAAATGGTGGTTCCGTTCGCGACTTTGTAAATCGCTATTCCCCCATCAAAATCAAGCCTGACGCAAAAATTTCGCACATTGACTATGACTGGGGGCTAAATGAGCAATAACCCTTGCGGGGATTTTAGGTTATTTCTTATTGCATTTGGCCAATTTGGACGCTTTACCTACTTTTGCAGTCCATTTTAAAAAACAATAGTACATGAAAAATTACGAGACGGTATTCATTTTAAATCCCGTTTTGTCTGAAGACCAGGCAAAGGATACTGTCGAAAAATTCGTGAAGTTGTTAACCAAAGCTAAGGCCGAGGTAATCAATGTAGAAAAGTGGGGACTTAAGAAGATGGCCTATGCCATTCAAAATAAGTCAACCGGCTTCTACAACCTTCTTGAATTTACGACTGACTCCTCCGACCTTGTTAACACGCTGGAAACAGAATTCAGACGAGACGAATCGGTAATGCGCTTTTTAACCACTGCGCTTGACAAACATGCGGTTATCTATAATGCCCGCAGACGTAAAGGCGAATTTAATCGCACTAAAAAACAAACCACTAGAAAGGAGGAAGTTGCAGCATGACATTAATGAACGAACCTATCAAGCGCGCAGAAATTAAACCAAAGTACTGCCGCTTCAAGAAAAACGGAATCAAGTATATTGATTACAAAGACCCTGATTTCTTATTGAAATTTATTAACGAGCAAGGAAAAATTCTTCCTCGGAGATTAACTGGCAACAGTTGGAAGTTTCAGAACAAAGTGGCTCAAGCTGTAAAACGCGCACGTCACGTTGCTATTCTTCCTTACCTGGCAGATTCATTAAAATAATCTAACCTGAAATACACATGGAAATAATATTGAAGCAAGATGTATCAGGTTTGGGTTACAAAAATGATACAGTAAAAGTAAAACCGGGTTACGGGAGAAATTTTTTGATTCCTACTGGTGTAGCAATAATCGCGAATGATTCAAACAAGCGATTGATTGCTGAGAACATTCGTCAGGCTGCTCACAAGGCTGCCAAGCTAAAACAAGATGCAGAAGCTTTGGCTGCTAAAATTGGCGAGCTTACCGTTGAGATTAAAACAAAAGCGGGCGAGTCTGGAAAGATTTTTGGAGCCGTTACAGCTGTTCAGGTTGCTGATATTCTAAAAGCAAAAGGCTTTGAGGTTGATCGCAAGAAAGTTCATTTCAAGGAACAACCGAAACAATTAGGTGCCTATACAGTAACGTTAGATCTTCATAAAGAAGTGAAACATACACTCAGTGTGAATGTAGTAGCTGAATAAGCTTTCTCAATAAAGATTTAAAAGCCCCGCGAGACGCGGGGCTTTTTTATTTGTCCTCAATCTGATGCACCAATTCGGCATACCATGCATCGCCATATTTACGGATGAGCGGATCCTTCAAGAACTTATACACCGGAACCCCCAAAGATTGGCCAAGTTTGCACGCTGCTGAACAGATATCCCATTTATGGTAATTAACAGCCTCAAATCCCTTTTTATTGGTTGTTATCCGGATTGGATAAAGGTGACATGAGATCGGTTTCCTAAACTTAGTTTTACCATCTAAATAAGCCTGCTCTATTCCACATTTCAAAACTCCTTGCTTATCATAAAGTGCGTAAGCACATTCCTTACCACCAATGGTGGGTGTAGAGAAGTCACCATCTTCATCTAAAATATAAGCCCCTTGTTCTTTAATGGCCTTCACCCCAGCTTCCGTAAGGTATGGTCTAATCTCCTGTTGGATCGACTTCATCGTTTCGAGTTCTGATTCTTCGAGTGGTGCGCCCAGGTCACCTTCCACACAACAAGCACCTTTGCATTTTTCTAAATTGCAAACAAACTCAACATCCTTAATATCATCCGAAACCAATATCTCTCCTACCTTAATCATCCTTTCTAATTAACTGTTTTCAAAAATACGTTTAATCTATTGAAACAATTCAAACTGTTGATGACGCGTTGCTTCTACATCATGCTGAATTGTCTTTGTCGAAATTTGTTTTGAGAAAAATCCAATTTGGTAAGCAGGTAATTCCATAAGTCCTGAATCGGCTTTATGAGTAGAGACAGAAAGGTTATACCCCAGCGCTAACATGTTGCTTTGATAGATCTGAACCAAGCGTTTATAAAATTGATGATTACTATCCACCTCTTTTTCAAGACGCTTCACATCGCCCTCACCGGCTAAGAAGGTTGTCAATTTTTCTCTATTTTCTTTCAGATAAAATCGAAAATTAAGACGATCATTCAGAGCAAACGTAAATGGAATCAGGAAATTAAAACCCTGATCTGCCAACTGCATAATCGTATCGAAATGAAGATCAAATGAAAATGAATCGCACAAGCACAGAACAGCTACTTTATAAGCGCCTTTGCTACGCGGCACGTAATGAGTAAATTTTGAAATAACATCCTGTGGTTTGCCATCCAACAGCAAGACATTTTTCTTTTTAAAATTTTTATTGACCCGAATTTTTAAAATTCGCAATTGTTCTACTTCCTTCTCACAAAAAATGAATTTTGTAATGGGCACGTCCTGCGATAATGCCATGAGAGACGGAGCTGCAAACAATTCTGATCGGGCTCCTAAGGAATATATTCCATTGCCGGCAAACAGATCGATGAAGACGATGTCGTCTACCTTTCCTGCCAAGGTACCCACAAAAGAATTCACATATTGTTGAATGATTGAAGTCTTGGCTTTGATCCAAGGCTCAGCGGCTGTTACGCTAAAACCATCGTCAGCAAAAGTTTTTGGGGATGAGGTGAAACTCACTTTTATTGTTTGTCAAAAGTACGTGCGAATTTCTAAAAATCAGAATTTGTAGTTAACAGTTTTCAAAAGCTACACTCATAAATTCATAACTCCATAGAAATCAAGACCATTAATACATTGTGTGAATGAATAATTTAAGATGATAACATTTGTAATGCACGGCAGGCTCCCAACAGCTTTCGGCATTGCTGATACCTGCCTATATTGCAATGATTTATGAGTGACTATTTAGAGAGCCTGAACGAACCGCAGCGGGAAGGTGTGATTAATACAGAGGGGCCTTGCATGATTATAGCGGGCGCAGGTTCCGGCAAAACCCGTGTGCTCACCCTACGCATCGCTCACTTGATTCACAGCAAGCAGGTTGATCCTTTTAATATCCTGGCGCTTACCTTCACTAACAAGGCTGCCAAAGAAATGCGGCATCGTTTGGAAACAATGGTGGGCAGTGATGCACGTAACTTGTGGATGGGTACTTTCCACGCGGTGTTTGCTCGCATTTTACGAGCAGAAGCACATCATTTGGGCTACCCAAACAACTTCACGATCTACGACACGGACGATTCTAAATCGCTGCTGCGAAGTATCATCAAAGAGATGGGGTTGGACGACACACAGTATAAGGTAAACACAGTTTATAATCGTATTTCGTCTGCCAAGAATAGACTCGTCTCCTGGCAAGAATACTTGTCGAATCCTATTTTAATAGCCGATGATACAGCCAATATGCGGCCTGAAATTGG
>CAWBCB010000061.1:0-17801 GCA_963787095.1 uncultured Cytophagales bacterium
GCTTGCCGTGAACAACGAGATGAACCAGCTCCAAGCAGCATCCCGAATCGCATGCGCAGATGAAAAGATTACGATCTTTTAATCTTTCATATGTGTACAGCTAGCTGGCAGCTGCAGCTGTTCTGTGATGCATCTCGCGCGCGCGACCCGACGCATCTCATGCATCTCGCGCTCGCGACCAGATGTCCCACGCATAAGATCGTGTCTGACCGCTACGAAGCTCTGCATAATGCAGATGCCTATGGCGATGTCATCGTGCACCCAGGTCATCGAGCTGCGAGTGCAGTACCTGCGAGCGCCGGGGCAACTTGAAAAGCGCAGTGCTCGCTTAGCGCCTCCAGCATCCCCTGCACCACAACAGCGCCCGAGGCCAGACACAGGCTGCTGATCCATATTCGGCGGCAGCACAGGCCATATGGCCTCACTGTGTAGCTGCACGCAGCCATGGTGGCCACCCTCCGCTGCTGCACACATCTGCCCGCCCCACAAGGAGCTGGATGGCAGACAAGCCGTTGGAACGCAATGCCTGCCGCGTGACAGTCAATGTCAATCTCTCTGTGCTGAAGCTGCTGCACAAGTGCGGGAAATTCAGCCTCCGGCACGCGCTGCAAACCTATGCTGCAGCTGCAAACATTGCCGACATGTGCTGCAGGCTGCCCACAAGCACCCAATCGATAGGAATATCCCTATCAGCAGCTCGCAGCATGACAACTTGAGGAGTCCTGGGCCCCTGAGTCACACATCGATGAAATCTTGCAGCCACTGCGGCGTGCTATCCTGCCAGCGCATCCACAGGTTGTTTGGCTCTGATTCTGGTCGCACACAACTGGACCAGCTTGAACAACAACTGGGCATCATCAAGCTTGCATTTCATGCAACGTTGATGTGTAGCAAGAAGCGTTTCATGCAACGTTAACGTGAAGCAAGAAGTGCAGCTGTTCGGGAAGCGATCTCAGGACACCTTGTCTTTTGTGGATCGAGTCCGGACTTCAAGTGGGGATTCCTTGACTATGCTTGAGAATCGGCACATCAAACGTCAGAAACTGTTGGCTGCAGTTGGCATGTCAATGCCAGAACTGTACGCTGAACTATTCAACTATTTGTAGCATCCACCGAATGGGAGATGACAGCAACAACAGGCCCTTGGGCATGGGGTGCACGGTGGAAGTGTGTTCAGTCAAGCAGCCAGCGAGCACGGGGCGGTCTCACTGGCGAAAGAACGAGGCACTCTTCATGGAGCTCACTGCGGAGCCAGATGAAATGGTGCGGCCCATCTGGCGTCAGCCGACTGTACGAACTCACTTTCCGACCGTTGCTTGAGCAGGAAGTCACACAGGTGATAGAGGCGGGCTTTCTGCTACCAAGACAAGTCCGGAGGCGGAATTCGCCTAGTTGCGTGCCTGCATTGGCTGGTGCTGGCCTGTTCATGCTATTGTGTTCACACGGAATCGAGATGCTGACCGATGCCTGTTCGCCCGCGGCCGGAAACATGCTCGACAGCAACCTCAGCATCAGAGCTACTGTTTATCCATGCCATGTTGACGTTTCATGTAATAGTACTAAGTATCCTGTCCCCCATATCAAAATATGAATGATAATCTCTTCTGATTTCTTATTCATGGTCATCATTTTCCTTGTCAAAGAAAGGGAATTAAAACGATGATTAAACAGCAATGGGATTAATGACCCTTTTCTGTACCAAACCTTATAATGCTGTGAGCTTCGCCTGTTTTCACATTCTTTCCAGCATATATAACATCCTATAAGACATCGGTCACATTCATTTTGTAGAGCAATCCACATGCTTTAATGTTGTTTCAATTATTTATCTGAGACCGAAAACACGGATTTTAAAAAAACACTATAAGTTATACATCATGAAAAGGGTAATGATTATTGTAATCTATTTAAGTTAGGCACAGAGTTCCTTTTTGGGCAATTTGAACCTCTTTAGTAAAAGAATTGGAAAAACAAAAATTGACAAATTATTTGCAAGTTACACTCAATACAACCGCTTCGTAGGCAATGTATTAATCAGCAAAAACGACAAGAGCAATTTATCAAAAGAGTTTTGGTTATGCCGATTTGGAAAGACACAGAAAAAATACCAAAGCATCTATATTTAGTATTGCCTCACTGACAAAATCATTGACCGCTGTAGGTATAATGAAGCTAGTAGAAAATGGAAACCGACATTAGAATGTTCCTGTTTCAACTTACTTTCCCAATTTTATCCCTGAGTATTCACACCAAATTACCATCCAGCACCTATTAAATAATAGCTCCGGCATTCAAGCCAATATTGGAAGAGTGGATGATGCAGGGAACGGCCTCATGCAGAACCAAGATATCAGTAGATGAGCTTTTAGAAAAGTTTAAAGATTCCAAGTTGAATTTCAAGTGGGCACAGCTTATGAATATAATTTCGGCTACGTACTGCTTGCCAATATTATTAAAAAAGTAAGTGGGCAATCCTATGCAAACTTTATGGAGCAAGCTGTATTCAAACCTCTGAACGAAAAATACAGCATCCACTACATTTAAACGTTGGCGAAAATGCACCTAATTTTTCGAACGTTTCCATTCCTAAGCCAAAATAGGGGTAGGCCATTTCGCCAACATTTTTAAATGTAGTGGATGCTGTATTTTTCATTCCAATAGGTTTGAATACAGCTTGCTCCATAAAGTTTGCATAGGATTGCCCGCTTACTTTTTTAATAATATTGGCAAGCAGTACGTAGCCGAAGTTATTATATTCATAAGCTGTGCCCGGCTTGAAATTCAACTTGGAATCTTTAAACTTTTCTAAAAGCTCATCTACTGATATCTTGGTTACTTCCGGCATGAGGCCGTTGCCTGCATCATCCACTCTTCCAATATTGGCTTGAATGCCGGAGCTATTATTTAATAGGTGCTGGATGGTAATTTGGTGTGAATACTCAGGGATAAAATTGGGAAAGTAAGTTGAAAGCGGAGTTTCTAATGTGAGTTTTCCATTTTCTACTAGCTTCATTATACCTACAGCGGTCAATGATTTTGTAAGTGAGGCAATACTAAATATAGATGCTTTGGTATTTTTTCTGTGTCTTTCCAAATCGGCATAACCAAAACTCTTTTGATAAATTATCTTGTCGTTTTTGCTGATTAATACATTGCCTACGAAGCGGTTGTATTGAGTGTAACTTGCAAATAATTTGTCAATTTTTGTTTCCAATTCTTTTCTAGAGTTGAATTGCCCAAAGGAACTATATCCTGAGCTTAAAATGAGTACAATAATGATTACCCTTTTCATGATGTATAACTTATAGTGTTTTTTAAAATCCGTGTTTTCGGTCTCAGATAAATAATTGAAACAACATTAAAGCATGTGGATTGCTCTACAAAATGAATGTGACCGATGTCTTATAGGATGTTATATATGCTGGAAAGAATGTGAAAACAGCGAACTTCACAGCATTATAAGGTTTGGTCACTAGAAAAGGGTCATTAATCCCATTGCTGTTTAATCATCGTTTTAATTCCCTTTCTTTGACAAGGAAAATGATGACCATGAATAAGAAATCAGAGACTATCATTCATATTTTGATATGGGGAGCAGGATACTTCATACTATTACATGAAACGTCAACAATAGGAGATTTCAGGAAAGCTACCGGCCCTTATTGGGCTCCACTATTGTTTGGTATGTTGATGAGTCAACTACTTTTTTACACAACAGCCTTTTACTTTGTACCCAAATTTCTGCGCTTAAAAAAGACAAAGACATTAATTGTATTACTAGTTACAGCACTATTAACTATTACGCTGTTTGAGAGTTTTGTTGACTACAACTACCTGGTTAATTTCTTCTCCACAGCGAATGAGCATTTCCAGGTTTTCTTTTACTACAATTTAATTGTGGGGTTCTTTGTTTTACTTGTCGCCTTATCTTATGCATTGATTAAGTATTGGATGCAAAATGAAAAATTGAAAAGGGTATTGCTCGAGGAAAAACTATCTACAGAAATGGCTTTTTTAAAGTCTAAAATAAACCCACATTTCTTGTTTAATGTGTTGAATAGTTTTTATGCTAAGTCGTTAAAGCACAACGTCCCCGAATTGGCAGATGGAATCGCAAAATTGGCCGAGTTAATGCGATACATGGTTTACGAAACAAATGAAGACAAGGTGGTACTGGAAAAAGAAATTCATCACCTTAAAAACTTCATTCAGGTATATCAATTGCGCATAGCAGAAGAGGATGATGTGTATATTAATTTTAACATGAAGGGAGATTTAAAAGCAGTCAAGGTAAGCCCGATGTTGCTTATTCCTTTTGTGGAAAATGCTATAAAGCATGGGATAATTCCTAATGCAAAATCATCAATAGAAATATCACTGGAAATAAAACAAAACTGGATGAATTTTAAAGTTAGAAATTCAATTCACACAGGAGTCAGCAGAATTCCAGATAATTCATCTGGATTTGGGCTCGATAATTTACGAAAGCGACTTTCAGTTCTTTATCCTGATGGGCATAGATTAGAAACAAAAGAAGAAAGTGGTTACTTTATATCTTCACTAAGTTTACAACTTGATCAAGTATCATGATAAACTATGTAATTATTGATGACGAGCCAGCTGCCATTGAAGTACTTCAAATCCATTTGAGTAAAGTTCCTTCAATGGCATTAAAAGCTTCTTTTCGTGACCCACTGGAAGCACTGGAATATCTTCAGCAGCATAAAGTTGATCTCATTTTTCTGGACATAAATATGCCTAAGTTGTCGGGAATTAGTTTTTCCAGGTTATTACAAAATCCACCGTTAATCATTTTCACAACTGCGTATTCGGAATATGCACTGGAAAGTTATGAGCTAAAGGCTGTAGACTATCTTTTAAAGCCGATTGAATTTGATCGATTGCTTCAAGCAATAATGAAAGTGAAAGAAGTGTTGAATCAAAATAAAGGTAGTCAATCAGTCAATGCTGAATCACCTGCTGATATATCTGAGCAGACTATTTTTATCAAAAGCGGTTCAGAATTTCATCAATTATCTATTCAGAATATAAAATACATTGAAAGTGGTAGCAATTATGTGACTTTACATACGGATAATCGACCTATACTGGCGCGCTATAAATTATCTGAAGTATTGAGTCTGCTTCCCTCTCATCAATTTGTACGAATACATCGCTCCTATGTTGTAGCGCTTAAACATATAGTAACGATTAAAAACCATTGTGTAGTCATTGGCACACATGAGGTTCCAATAAGCAGTACCTATAGAGAAGGTTTTTTAGAAATAATAAACGGTAAAATTGGAAAGAAAGATAATTGATCCAAATCAGAGACGTTAGTTACAAGAACCTACCCATCATATCTAACCATCACCTCGTCAAGTGATTTTCTTTCTAATTTGGGAACGTAAGTTTCATGATGTGGGTACCCAACCGGAATTACTAAAAAGGGGCGTTCATTATCAGGTCGTTTTAAAATTGACATCAGAAAATTCATGGGACTTGGTGTATGGGTAAGGGCCACCAATCCTGCATGATGAATCGCTGCCAAAAGAAATCCGCACGCAAGACCAACCGATTCATTCACATAATAATTCGTTCGCTTGGTTCCATCAGGAAGTAAGTCGTATGCTTTCTTAAAAACAATAATCAGGTAGGGAGCAGTTTCAAGAAATGGTTTTTGCCAATCTGTTTGCAAGTGTTTTAAATCTTCCAACCATTCTTCACTCATCCGGTTGTCATAACTTTCTTTCTCTTCTTTTTCGGCTGCAATTCGAATTTCTTTTTTGATAGCAGGATCAGTAACTACACAAAATGTCCATGGTTGCTTATGAGCACCTGACGGAGCAGTGGAGGCAGCTTTGATAATATTTTCAATGACAGAGTAGGGGAGGTTCTTGTCTGAGAAATCGCGGACGGTTCTTCTTTTATCACTCCATTGAAAGAACTCTTCACTTCGGGCAATCATTTCGTCTGGAGAATAAGTCTCTCTTGTATATGAAATGAACGGATATCCATTGATGAGGTGTGTTTCGGATGCCATATCTTTTGATTCTAAAAGTAAGTGTGAGGTTTGTTTGAAAATGTAATGAGGCTGACAAATGGATTTTGTCAACTATTTTTTGATATGCCTGTTTCTCAAGACTGCAACAACATCTTCTAATGTGAATCCCTTAGCGGCCAATAAAACCTGATAGTGATACATAAGATCAGCAGCTTCACCCAGAAAAAGCTCTTTGTTATTATCCTTGGCTTCAATTACAAGTTCCACGGCTTCTTCTCCTACTTTTTGTGCAACTTTGTTTATCCCGGCATTTAATAATTGATTCGTGTACGATCCTTCTTTCGGACTCTTTACGCGCTCCTGTATGATGGCTTCTAAAAAATTCAGTCCTGACGCTTCATTCTTTTCATTGAAGCAGGTGTCGGTTCCAGTATGACACGTTGGGCCTGTTGGGTTTACCTTAAACAATAACGTATCGCTGTCGCAGTCTGCGGTTACATCAACAAGGTTCAGATAATTTTTTGATGTTTCACCTTTAGTCCAAAGTCGTTTTTTCGTACGACTAAAAAAGGTTAATCTTTTTTCAGCCAATGTTTTGCTAAGCGCTTCCTCATTCATGTAGCCTAACATTAGCACCACTCGGGTGTTTGCATCTTGCACGATGCAGGGGATAAGCCCATCCGATTTTTTAAAATCTAATTTTGTAATGTCAATCATATCTTGTTTTTAAAGCCGGACAGTTACTTGATTTTTGCTTAAATAGTTTTTTAAATCAGGAATACTTAACTCACCAAAGTGAAAGAGCGAGGCGGCCAAAGCGGCATCCGCTTTACCTAACACAAAAGCTTCCAAAAAGTGTTGCTTGCTACCTGCACCACCGGAAGCAATCACTGGTATTTTTAATAGTTCATGTAATTTAGAAAGTGGATCAATGGCAAACCCTTGCCTGGTACCATCATGATCCATACTTGTAAAAAGTATTTCGCCAGCTCCACGATCCTGTCCTTCCTTAGCCCATGAGAATAGTTTCTTTTCTGTTGGCTTACTTCCGCCATGCGTATGGATAGTCCATTGATTTTGAATCTTTCGAGCATCAACAGCCAACACTACGAATTGCGAGCCGAATGCTTTTGCTAACTCGTCAATGAGTTGAGGATTACGAACCGCAGCTGAGTTTATGCTAACCTTATCGGCTCCGGCTTCCAGTAAAGGAGCAACATCTGCTACACTACTGATGCCACCACCCACAGTAAAAGGAATGTTGACATGGGCAGCAATTTCTTTTACTAGAGTAACAAAGGTTTTTCGATTTTCATTGGTTGCGGAAATATCGAGGAACACTAATTCATCGGCACCTTGGGCAGCATAAGAAGCACCTAGCTCAACAGGATCACCCGCATCACGAATGTTAATAAAGTTTACACCTTTTACAGTGCGGCCATCTTTAATATCCAGACATGGAATAATACGTTTTGTTAGCACTGTTGTAGTTTAAGAATTCTGAAATGCTTTTAGCTCTTCCAATTTTATACGACCTTCATAAATGGCTTTGCCAATAATTGCACCATATACCTTGGCGTATTTTAATTCATGCAAATCGTCAATCGAACTTACACCGCCACTGGCCACAATCTTAATATTTGGAAATCGCTTAACCAGCTTTTTATATAAACCAATGTTAGGGCCTTGCATCATCCCATCCGTGCCGATATCTGTACACGTGAGAAACTCTAATCCCAAATTTTCAAATTTGGCGACCAGGTCGAACAATCGAAGCGAAGTTTCCTCTAACCAGCCGTTGATGGAAATATAATCCCCTTTTACATCGGCACTCAATACAAAATTTTCAGGGCCATACTTTTTAAGCCAATCTGAAAATATATCAGGTTCTTTAACTGCCAGACTACCAATGTTAATTTGATGAACACCCAGCTCCAGTAATTGCTCAACCTCAGATTCAGTTTTTACACCACCACCAAAGTCTACACTAAGGGCAGTCTTTTCTTGTATCTCAGATATCACTTTCCAATTTACAACCTTTCCTTTTTTAGCACCGTCCAAGTCTACAAGATGTAAACAATCTAAATCAGCATCTTGAAATTCGAGTGCAACTTCAACTGGATCTTCACGATACACTTTCTTCTTTCCGTAATCACCTTGGGTAAGCCTTACACACTTACCATCAATAATATCAATTGCAGGAATAATTCGCATTGTCTTATACATTTAAGAAACTCTGTAGCACCTTTTCACCCACCTTTGCCGATTTTTCAGGATGGAATTGTACTGCATAAAAATTATCCTTTTTCATTGCCGAACTAAACGGTTGAATATAATTGGTAATGGATGAGGTATGCGGATTGATAGGTACATAATAACTATGCACGAAGTAAACGAATTGTTCATCAATGGTAGAGTCCAGCCAACTATTTTTTACGGCCAATGAATTCCATCCCATGTGGGGCACTTTTTCATTTGCTTTGGGGATGAATAGCTTCACCGTTTCGTCAAAAATCCCAAGACAGGGAGTATTGTTTTCTTCTGAATGTGCACACATCAATTGCATTCCCAGGCATATTCCAAGCACGGGCTGTTTTAGATTCTGTATTACCTCACCAAGATTAGTTTGTTTTAGATATTTCATGGTAGAACTTGCCTCGCCAACGCCTGGAAAAATAACTTTATCGGCAGTTTGAATTTGCTCGATGTCATCAGTCAGATTAAATGCAATCCCTAAACGCTCTAAAGCAAATGCAACAGAGCGAATGTTACCAGCATTATATTTAATAACAACTACTTTCATTTAAAGTGTTCCTTTCGTGCTTGGTAATTGATCATTAAAAGGGTCTTTTCGCACGGCCATTTTAATTGCTTTCGCGAAAGCCTTGAAGATGGCTTCAATTTTATGATGCTCGTTGTCACCTTCTGCTTTTATGTTAAGATTGCATTTGGCAGTATCAGAAAAGGATTTGAAAAAATGTAAAAACATTTCTGTTGGCATTTCTCCAATCTTCTCGCGTTTAAATTCAGTTTCCCAAACTAACCACGGGCGACCACCAAAATCAATTGCCACTTGAGCCAGGGAATCATCCATAGGTAAGCAAAAACCATAACGTTCAATACCACGCTTATCACCTAAAGCTTTGTAAAAGGCTTCACCCAATGCAAGGGCGGTATCCTCAATAGTATGATGTTCGTCAATATGAAGATCGCCCTTAACGTTTATGGCAAGGTCAATTAAACCATGCCGAGCCACTTGATCAAGCATATGATCAAAAAATCCAAGACCTGTTTTTATGGATGATTGACCGGTGCCGTTTAGATTAACTGAAATTGTAATATCCGTTTCTTTGGTTTTACGTTGCACTTCAGCTATTCGCTTGGGTAGTACTGCCTGATAAATCTCTTTCCATTCTGTTGTTGTCAAAACACAGACATCTTCAAGTTTTTTGTCTTGCAATTTATCTTTTAAGCTGCCATCATTTAACAAAATTCCTTTAGCTCCAAGATTTTTTGCTAATTCAATATCAGTAAGCCGATCACCAATGACGAATGAGTTTTTTAAGTCATACTCTTCGGTAAGAAATTCTGTAAGCATTCCAATACCCGGTTTGCGTGTAGGTTTGTTTTCATTAGGCATGGAGCGATCGACATGAATGGACTTAAAAGTGATGCCTTCACTCGCCATGGTATTGATCACCATGTTTTGGACTGGCCAAAAAGTTTCTTCTGGAAAACTTGCCGTGCCTAATCCATCCTGATTCGTTACCATCACTAACTCATAATCCGTTTCACGAGCAATCTTACCAAGCCAGGTAAACACACCAGGAATGAAAACCAATTTATTCAAGTTGTCAAGCTGTGGATCTTCTACTGGCTCCACGATCATTGTCCCGTCACGATCTATAAAAAGTACCTTCTTCATAGCAGATTTAATTGATTAATGAGCACCTTATTTTCTGAAGGTGTTCCGACAGTAATTCGTAAACAGTCTTCGCATAGAATCACATTGGAGCGATCGCGAACTATAATTCCGCTTTCAACTAATTTTTTATAAATCTTTTTTGCATTATCTATTTTGACTAGCAAAAAATTAGCATCCGAAGGATACACCTTCTTTACCAGACTAACCTTTGATAGTTGCTCTGCCAATTCATTTCGCTGACGAAGAATTTCAGCTACCCATTTATTTTTTCTTTCTTCTTGGCGCAGTTCCATTTCTGCAGCCCGCTGCGAAAGTAAGCTAATATTGTAAGGCGGTTTTATTTTATTGAGAACACTAATAATCTCTTTGCTTGCGAAACACATTCCTAATCGGATGGCAGCTAATCCCCATGCTTTAGAAAGTGTTTGAAGCACTACCAGATTAGAATATTGATTTATCAAAGGAATGAACCCATCCTGATTCGTAAAATCGATATAGGCTTCATCAACAATCACTAGGCCGTTAAACAGCGTGATAACTTCCTTTACCTTATCAAAGGAAAGTAAGTTGCCTGAAGGATTATTGGGACTGCAAAGAAAAATCAATTTAGTGTGATCATTGATCGCGTTTTTGATACTGTCCATATCAAGATCAAAGTCTGGTGTAAGCTTGACTGTTTTTATTTCAACGTTATTTACTTCTGCACTCACCGTGTACATACCATAGGTAGGCTGGGGGATGAGTACATTGTCAACACCGGGCTCACAAAAAGCACGAATTAACAAATCGATTGGCTCATCACTTCCGTTACCCAGAAAAATCTGATCCACCGGTGCTTTCTTAATTTCAGAAATTCTCAGTTTTAATGTTGTCTGATGTGGATCAGGATAGCGGTTATACTCAGATGAGTATGGATTTTCATTCGCATCTAAATAGACAGAAGCAGTTCCTTGAAAATCATCGCGCGCTGAAGAGTAGGGCTTCAAGCTTCAGTACGTTCTTACGTATCAATTTTTCTAACTCAATCATACCTTATCGTCTTACGCGAACAGCCATCGCATGTCCTTTTAATTGTTCAGCCATAGCCATTTCTTCCACGATTGGCCCTAATATATCGAGCCCTGATTTTGAGATTTGCTGCACCGTAATGTATTTGGTAAAACTTTCCAACGACACTCCTCCAAATGCTTTTGCGAACCCATTGGTGGGTAGTGTATGATTAGTGCCCGATGCATAATCACCTGCTGCTTCCGGTGTGTAAGGTCCAAGAAAAATAGAACCTGCGTTTATAATCTTATCCACTAATTGATTGCAATCTGTTGTGTTAATAATAAGATGCTCGGGTGCAAATTCATTTACAAATTCAATTAATTCATTTTGATTGTTGAATTGTAAGGAAAGACTGTTGCTCAATGCTTCCTGAGCAAGTTCCTTCCTTGGTAGTTCTGTTATTTGTTTCTCCATTTCTTTTGCAACCTTATCCGCCAATTCGCCATCCATTGTAGCAAGCACAACCTGACTATCTGCACCATGCTCGGCTTGAGATAATAAATCGGCAGCAACAAATTTGGGATTCGCTTCTTTATCAGCAATCACAAGTACTTCAGAAGGACCTGCCGGCATATCAATGGCAATGCCCTCTTGACTAATCAATTGTTTTGCTTTAGTAACGTATTGATTACCGGGTCCAAAAATTTTACTTACAGACGGAATGCTCTCAGTTCCAAACGCCATAGCAGCAATTGCCTGTGCACCGCCAACCTTATAGATCTTTTTAATTCCAGTGAGTTGTGCGGCAAATAAAATGGCCGGATTAATCTTGCCGCTTTTATCGGGCGGTGTACACAGAATTACTTCTTCGCAGCCTGCCAACCGAGCCGGAACTCCTAGCATTAGTACCGTAGAAAATAATGGTGCCGAACCACCCGGAATATAAATGCCTACTTTTTGAATAGGTGTTGCTTTACGCCAACACATAACGCCCGGCATGGTTTCAATCTTTTCAACACTTCGCTTTTGAGCACCATGGAAAACTTCAATGTTTTTTGCCGCAGCTAATATGGCTGACTTTAACGATGTAGAAACTTCTGCTACAGCTTCTTCGATTTCGGTTGTAGTCACCTGAAGTTCTTCTATCTGAACTTTGTCAAATTGCAGCGTAAGTTCCTTCAGTGCTTCATCTCCCGATTTACGAACACGATTTAAAATATTTTTTACGGAGCCATCTAAAAAATCGAGTTCAATTTGAGGTCGCTGGCAAAGCGATGGCCATTGCGACTTGGGTGGATTATTTATGACTTTCATCAGACTTTAAAATTAGGCAATCATTTTTTCAATTGGTATTACTAAAATACCTTCAGCTCCGAATGATTTTAATTGATCGATCTTCTCCCAAAAATCATTTTCATCTACAACCGAATGCAAGGAAGACCAACCTGGTCTGCTCAAAGGCATAATGGTTGGACTTTTCATGCCAGGGATTACACTAGTGATTTTTTCTATCGCTTCATTAGGGCAATTCAATAGAATGTACTTGTTATTCTTAGCAGATTGCACGGCCTGAATGCGGAACAACAACTGATCTAACAGCTTCTTCTTTTCAGTTTCAAGATTTGGAGTAGCAATCATTACGGCCTCAGATTGAAGCACGACTTCAACTTCTTTCAGTCCATTACTTAATAAGGTACTGCCGGTGCTCACCAAATCGCAGATAGCTTCAGCCAATCCAATACCCGGAGCTATTTCAACAGAGCCACTGATTTCATGGATACCGGCTTCAATGTTATTCTTCTTTAAAAATTGTTTTACGATAACCGGGTAGGAGGTGGCAATATTTTTTCCTGAAAGGAAGGAAAGTCCGGTATAATTTTCGGAACGAGGAATAGCGATAGACAAGCGGCACTTGGCAAAGTCGAGTCGCTTAATCAGTTCATTATCCTTTTGTTTTTCGATCCACACGTTCTCACCAACAATGCCTACATCGGCTACGTTGTCTTCTACATATTGCGGAATATCATCATCTCGCAGAAAGAGGATTTCAACAGGAAAGTTGCGTGCCTGCGCTTTTAATTGGTCGCGCCCATTGCTAATGTGAAGCCCACTTTCTTTCAATAATTTGAGGGAGTCTTCCTGAAGTCTTCCGGATTTTTGAATGGCAATTCTAAGGACAGTGTTCATTGGTTAAGAATTAGTATAAAACAAAAAAGGCCTACCAGTTGTTTGGCAAGCCTTTTAATTACTTTGAAATATCGTTTAAATCAAAACAAAGACGAGCCACATGGGGTCATGTGATGATGGTGGCCGTGAATGTTTTGAGTGTTGCTCATAATTATGCCTCAAAGAAAAAGATTACTTGTTAATATTCAAAATTTAAGAAGGGTATTATATCAAAAGAAAATTCAAGCCTGATACCTGTTTGTACTCACATAAATTCCAAAATAGACGATTAAAACAAATAACGTGTCCAGCAAATGGAAACGGACGCCTTTTTTGTGGACTGGATTAACTGTGATTATTCAAAAGCGTCAACTATTTCCTTCGCTTGTTTAAGCGATAGGCTGCACTCTTTTACCAGATAATTGATTGCCTGAAGTTTTCTGCCATCTTGAAGGAAAGACTTTACCTTTTCTATTACAGAATGTGTTAATGCGGGGTCCTTTGGTTCCATAATTATAATTGATCTCTCAGATACTTTATTGCATCAATCTTTTGCCCTTGAGTGATTAAGTCTCTTATTTTATCTTTTACTTGCTGGTTGGGCAGCGTTAAAATTAAAGATTTATTCTATAACTAATACTTAATTTAAAGGTTTAATAGGAGTAATGAAAAAACTGATTCTAATCTTACTGTTGATCGGTTGCACTGATTCAAAGGAGGCAAAACTTCAACAGTTTTTGTTGAAGGGTAATCTTGCCTTGAAAGAGGGAAATTACGATCAAGCCAGTTATTATTATGGCGAAGCCATTAAGGTAGATAATTGTTTTACCGATGCGTGGAACAATTTAGGTACAGTTTATTTTGAGCAACAACGATTTGATCTTGCTATACAGAATTATGACAAAGCGCTTGGGTGTAAACCAGATTTTCTACCAGCCATTTTTAATCATGCTAATACAAGTTATGAACTGAAAGAGTACTACAAGGCTCTGGACGATCTTGATAAAATCATTAAGGTAAAACCTGATACGGCTTTAGTCTATTTCACTCAAGGGCTGGTTTACACCAAAATGCGGGAGTTTGATAAGGCACTCGCTTCTTTTGATCGGGCCATTGCAATTGATAAAACAAATATGGATTATCATGTGAATCACGCCACTGTGCAATACTATCTTAAGAATTATGATGTAGCACAAGCTGAATTAGCCAAAGCAAGTTTACAAAAACCAGAAGAACCCAACATTTACAACACGCTGGCAATGATTGAAACGGAACGTTCAAATTATACAGAAGCACTTAAATTGGTTGAAAAATCGCTGAGCCTTTCACCACGGCAACCCTATTTTCTAAATAACAGAGGTTTCATTTATTTAAGTATGAATGAATTGGAGAAAGCTGAACAAGATATTAATGACAGCATAGGTTTAGATCCATACAATGCATGGGCCTATCGCAACAAGGGAGTTCTCTATTTAATTCGCAAGGATTATAAATCTGCCGAAAGGTTATTGAAACAGGCGTTGGACATGGATCCCTTTGTTGACAAAATCTATTTCTATTTGGGAATGGCTTATTTAAAAGGCGGGAACAATGGGCTCGCCTGTGTGTCATTCAAAAAATCAGAAGAGCGTGGCGATCGTATGCTTACAACCGATCAGATTAAGCAGTGTAATAAGAAATAACCATTAAGGTGTTTTGTAATTCAGCGTGGCATCATCAATTACCAACACCCAATCAATTCCTTTTTTTGGCGGTGTGAAAATTGCCACTCCATTACTCTTAACTGGCTTTTCAGGGATTGATTTACCCGTTCTTGGATCAAACCAGGTAATGATTTTATTATTGCCTGAAAGTTTACTGAGATCAATCGATACAGGCTTGTTTTGTGGAAGATAAATGAAGGCATAGGTACCTTTTTCATCGCGGGTTGCGATTATTGCATCTGTGTAATTGCTTCCTGCTTCTGAGGTAATCAGACTTTGATCGGCAATTCGCGAGAAATAAGGTCGCGATAGCATTAGCTTTTTTAAGTGTTGCATCTGGTTAGCACCCTCGGCCTTGACCGCTTTTTGCCAGCCAATTAATGTATCGCCAATATAGATGGGTGGATTCAACTCTGTATTTAGAAACTGCCAGACTTGATGATGGCCATACGTAACGCCACAAGCACCTGCAAATACAGACCGATAGATACGAGCACGCACATCATATGCAGTGAAGTAACCTCGCTCAGTACGAGTCCACTTGCCATCCCACGGATTTACAGGATGATCTTCGTAACACGGTTCCATATCCAGAGTAGGTTTTTGTGGCTTCATGGCTAAGTCGCGCGTCACCCAATTCCAGGCATCCGCTTCGCGCGATCCATGTCCCGACTGAAAGACATTCATATCTAGCCAGGGTTCATCATGGATAAAGGAAGAGGTTGAGAATGATCCCCCAGATGGGTGATAGGTAATAAATGCATCGTTGCCCAAAACAGATTCTATACCTTTGGCCATTGCTCGCCATACGGCTCTATCATCGAACTCTTTTTCTTCATTATTAAACTTGCCTGTATAGGTTGCAGGGCGATCGCCACCTAAAATCCAGATGATGTTCCAGTTATTTGCATAACGCTTCGCTAATGTAGCTGCATACACTTCCGCATTAGCTTCATTGAAGATGATAGGCCCCTCGCCCCATAAGTGGGCGACCTTATCGCCCCAGGTTGGTAACAAACCTATATACATTCCCTTATCAGCAATCCGGTGAATTATAAAATCAACATGATCCCAATAATCATATTCATTTTCATTGGCTGGATTGGCACCCGGAGTAATGGCCAATCGGGTAGGGTCTTCATCAATTAGTGGTAAATCTCCATACCGATTTGGTTGCCGGATGCCATTAAATTCGGCAAGAGCCACCGCCTGAATTACATTAAATCCTTGTTGCTTTCGGATTTCTAAAAATTCTTCTGCCTCTTCACGCGTCATGCGATGAAACAACTCCCAATCAGTATCGCCAAGCCAAAAGAAGGGCTTGCCTTCGGTGGTTATCAAATAATGCTGATCGATGCTTACCCGAATTTGTGCAACTGATTTTTCAGTAAACAATAGGAGAATAATGACAGAGGAATATTGTATAAATTTCATTTTAATTAGCTCACACTATCTAAAGTACAAAAATCCTTTCGTTCTTAGTGGATTAATTCGATGACCGCATTTCAATGAAGCTTGATTATCAGTTACTTTCAGATAGGTTGAAGAACCCTTTGCCAGGATCAGTAGCCCATGAACCCCTCAGAGCTACCCCCAATGGGTTAATAAAGCCGCGATTCGAACATCGTTCACCGCCCAGGCCGGGTAGTGTGCTCATTTTATTATATGAAGAAAGAGGTAAGATTATGTTTCCGCTAACAAAGCGCCCAGATTATATGGGTACGCACGGTGGGCAAATTAGTTTACCCGGTGGAAAAGCGGAGCCAGGTGAAACAAGAATCGAAACTGCCTTACGGGAAGCAGAAGAAGAAATTGGCGTCCCGGCATCTCATATAGAGGTGCTTGGCGCTTTAACTGAATTTTTTGTGATCCCCAGCAATATCTTAGTGACCCCGGTTGTCGGGTATTTAAATGTTAGTCCTGATTTTAAACCCGACTCTAAAGAAGTTAAGAAGATATTAATTGGTTCAATAGAAGACTTGTTACAGGCTGATGCAGTGCGAACTAAAGAAATAATGGCAGGCAATATGTTTCCTATGTTGGCACCCCACTTCGAAATTGAAAACGAAATTGTGTGGGGCGCAACGGCTATGATGCTGAATGAATTCAGAACGATAGTTCAGGAACTCGTAGCTTGAGATTAGATACTGGATTTTCGTTACTTGATCCTAGATTCTTGCCAGTATCTAGGATCAAGAATCCTCTTAGCGCTTCAAGCTCAACTTATGTTGAATAAAATCGGTAAACCGATACTTTGCTAAGCTTTCTTGTGATAGATACTTGGCACCTTGAATAAGGTCTATACACTCCTTGCTTCCGCAATTGCAGTCAAAAGGTTGATCCATGTCCCACTCAGCAGAAGGATAGAAAAATGTAAACTCTTCGCCTTCAGCAATATCTTTTATGCAGACAAACTGCATACTAGTCGTATCAAAAAAGCAATTCGGATCGCAGCTGTGATTGGCACAGGCAAGGCAATCCGGGAATAATTCGATATGTTCAGTTTCACCGACTTGAACTGTTAAGTAGGTAGGGGTTGACTGAACTGACTTTGCAAGAAAGTCCATAATCACTTCACCTTTTTGGAAGAACTTTCTCGAGAAAAGAGACCTGCTTCCAGTGATTGGATCAATACGAATTTCTGCGCTTTCGGTTTGATCAATGTCAATAAGGGCTTCGATGGAACTCATGTTTTTAGTGGTTGTAGTGGTTAATAGTTTGGGAGCTTAAAAAATAATGAACAAGGTATTAATTAATTACTAATTCAATAGAATCCGAATGATTAAATTCTTATAATTTTAGAATGGCTAACTTGCATTTTATTAGAAGATGGATCAACTAGTATCGTTTGAGGTAAGGGAAAAGTATCTACTAGTTGTGGGGCATGGAAAGAGAGATAGCTTCACGGCTATGGCTGAGGCGTCAAATCTGATCTATGATAAGATTGTTGAAACCAACAGCGAATACCTTTTGGTAGACTACAGGAAGCTTCAGATCAATGTGAATTTTACCG